>CAYTDW010000658.1:0-2368 GCA_964436585.1 uncultured Halioglobus sp.
CCGCATCTATCTGGGGCTTTACTATGGAATTGCCCTGGCGTATTCCCCAATACTGAAACGGATCGCTCTGGTCGACGTGCTGGTTCTCGCAGTACTTTACTCTATACGCATTCTCGCTGGCGCAGCCGCTGTGGCAGTAACGCCCTCCTCCTGGCTGCTCGCATTCTCCCTGTTCATATTTCTAAGCCTGGCACTGCTGAAACGGTATACCGAATTGAACTCATTATTCACTCGGGGGCTACCCGCTCCTGCAGGTAGGGGATATCTGGCAACCGACATGGATGTTCTGGCAATACTCGGCTGCGCAAGCGGCGGTGTTTCAGTTCTCGTATTGGCACTCTATGTATCCAGTGACGCAGTAGTTGGACTGTACTCCAACCCAGGCATACTGTTCACGCTTTGCCCCCTGCTGCTATACATGCTTATGCGCCTTTGGCAGTTGGCTCTCCGCGGAGACCTGCACGGCGATCCGATTGTGTTCCTGATCATGGATCGACCCGGACAATGGCTGGCGGCTATCGGTGCCCTGCTACTTTGGCTGGCTATCTAACCTTCAGTGGGCTTCAGTACACCAGCTCCACCCAGCGCTGCCCCGCCTTCAGTTCCGCCTTGCGCCGGGCCCACTGCTCGCTGGAACCGAGCATGCGGCTGAAGACCCGGTCGAGGGTCTGCAGGATCTCGGCACGGCCGGCAACGTAGACCCGGGTGTGGGGGTTCTCGAGCATGGACAGGATTTCCTCCGAGCGCTCTTCCAGGGCGTAATCCATGGCGATCGGGTCCGCCCAGTTGGGCCGGGGGCTCAGGGCCTGGAAAGCCTCGAAGGTGGCGCGGTCGTAGTACTGGCTGAAATCGTCCTTCTCCTCGTTCATGTAGAGCATTTCCAGGCCGCTCTGGGCGCCGTAGAACAGGCGCACCCTGCCCTGCCAGTCCTTCACGTCCTGGTAGATATGCTTGATCAGCGCGCGAAACGGGGCGATGCCCGTGCCCATGCCGATCAGCAGCAGGTCGGTGGTGCAGTCCTCGGGCACCTCGAAGGGAATGCCAAAGGGGCCGTTGATAGTGATGCTGTCCCCCGGGCGCCGGTCGCACAGGTAGTTCGAGGAAATGCCCTCGTAACGCTCGCCGCTGTATTCATCGATATAGTTGCAACGCTTCACGCACAGGGTCACACGGGGCTTGTCGCCGTTGGCAGCGGCTGCCGTATCGGCCACGCTGTAGAGCCGGAAATGGTGCTTGTGGCCCTGGGGATGGTCGCCGGACACGATCACGCCGATGCTCTGGCCGGGCCGGTAATCGAAGTGTTCGCGCTCTACCTCCAGCACGATCTCGCGCACCTCCTCGCGGGAGCTGGCGGGGGTGATCCGCTGGCTGGACAGTACGCGGGCGTTATAGGTGGTGCCGGTGTCGAAATCTTCAAGGCGCATAGCCGCTGGCCTCCTTCAGTTTATCGGGTAATGGGGCGAGCTCGCGCTCGCAGGCTGTGGGGTCGCAATTGCAGCCGTGGCAGCCGCTGCGCCCGGCGAGGGCGTCGCGATCAGCGTCGCCACCGGGTGCCGGTGAGTCGGGGAACTGCCGCAGCCACAGGCGTTGCACGGCAAGCCAGCCGCAGCTGATGACAATCATGCCGGCGCTGGCGGTGAGGAAGCTGCTCGCTACTGTGGCAGACATGGCATCACGCCCCCACCCCGGCAAAGCCCATGAAGGCCAGCGAGAGGATACCGGCGATCATCAGGGTGAGCGCCGTGCCCCGCACCATGTCGGGCACCGTGGCCAGCTCCAGTTTTTCGCGGATGCCGGCCATCAGCACCAGTGCCAGGGTAAAGCCGATACCCCCGCCCAGGGCGAACACCATCGACTGCAGCAGGTCGTAGCCCCGGTTGGTCTGGAACAGGGCCACCGCCAGGATCGCGCAGTTGGTGGTGATCAGCGGCAGGAAAATCCCCAGCGCCCGGAACAGCGCGGGGCTCATTTTCCTGATGAACATCTCCACCAGCTGCACCGTGGCGGCGATCACCACGATGTAGGCAATCAGCTGCAGGTAGGGCGCATCGATCGCCACCAGCAGCCGGTGAATGCCGTAGGCGCACACGGAGCTCACCAGCATGACGAAACAGACCGCCCCGCCCATCCGGGTGGCGGTCGACAGCTTGCCCGATACCCCCAGGAAGGGGCAGATACCGAGGAAGTAGGCCAGCACGAAATTATTCACCAGGCTGGCGTTGAGGAAGATGGTCCACAGGGATTCGGTGTTCACGGGCTTGCCTCCTGCGCCAGGCCGGCGCCCGCGGGGCGGCGGGATTTCAGGTGGTTGAACAGTAACAACCACAGGGCGAGGGTGAAAAAGCCGCCGCTGGGCAGGATCATCACG
>CAYTDW010000659.1:0-2367 GCA_964436585.1 uncultured Halioglobus sp.
GACCCGGTCGCTGCGCCGCTACCTCAAGCTGCTGGGCTATGACGCCCGTGGTTGGGGACTTGGCCGCAACAGCGGCAATGTGGCTATGCATGCGCCACAAGTGACTGAAATCGTCAGGGAGTTACACAGCGCCAGCGGCAGCAAAGTGTCGCTGGTGGGCTGGAGCATGGGCGGTGTCATCGCCCGGGAAGTGGCACTCCATCAGCCGGACATGGTGCGCCGGGTAATCACCATGGGTTCGCCCATTACCGGCGGGCCCAAATACACAGCTTTTGCCGGCCAGTTGGCCAGCGGGGGCGTGGACCTCGACGCCATAGAGGCGCATATTCACCAGCGGCAGCGTACCAGCCCGGCCCTGCGCGTACCGGTAACCGCCATATTCAGCCGACGGGACGGCGTGGTGGCGTGGCAGGCCTGCATCGACCAGATCAACCAGAGCGTGGAACACGTGGAAGTCACATCGAGCCACCTGGGCCTCGGGTTTGATCCCGAGGTCTACCGCCTGATTGCCCGGCGCCTGGCAAAGCAACAATCCCAGGGCAGCGCCTGAACAAGGGCAGGCGGATTATCAAGCTATACTGCAGCGGGGAGGTTCTGTTGTTTCGGGCAATGGAATTCTCCAACAACAACGACATTGGGGAAACACAATGAAGCAGCTCTCGGGCCTTGACGCCTCGTTCCTGAACATGGAGACGCCCAACACCTTCGGCCATGTGACGGGCCTGATGCTGTTTGATCGGCCCAGCCCGGATTTCGATCCCTATGCCACCGTGTATGAAAAGTATGCCTCGCTGGTCGGCCTTCTCGAACCCATGCGGCGACGGCTGGTGGAGGTACCGTTTGGCCTCGACCACCCCTACTGGGTGTTCGATCCCCACTTCGATATCGACTACCACATCCGCGAGCTCAGCATCGCCAAGCCGGGCCTGGTCGACCAGCTGGCGGACCAGGTCTGCCGCATCGTGGGGCGCCCGATGGACCGCAACCGCCCGTTGTGGGAAGTGTATGTCATCGACGGCCTCGCGAACGGCTGGTGGGCCCTGCTGACCAAGTTCCACCACGCGACCATCGACGGCGCGGCGGGGCAGCTGATGCTGTCATCGGTGCTTTCTACCAAACCGGATGCTACGCCCGCGCCCGACAGCCCGGCGTGGGAGCCCGAACCGATTCCGGGCCAGGCGGAAATGCTTCGGTTGACCCTGGAGAAGCTGGCCAAAAACCCCCTCATGGCGGTGAAAGCCCAGGCCAGGATGCTGCGGACCACGGCGAAGATGCTGGGTGTCGCCGATCTGTCCGGGGCGAGTTCCTTCGTGCGCGACTCGGTCTACCGCCTGCTGGGGCGCCCGACGACAGACCGGCCCTGGGTCATGATGCCGCTGACGGCCGCGCCGCCGACGCCCTGGAACAGGTCCATCACCCCGCATCGGCGTTTCGCCATGCGCACGACCTCGCTGGAGAATATCAAGCGGCTGAAGAATGCCACCGGTGGCACGGTGAACGACATCGTGATGGCCATCTGCGCGGGCGGCCTGCGCCAGTACCTGCTGGCACACGACGCGCTGCCGGACAAACCCCTGCGGGCGATGGTGCCGGTATCGATTCGCACCGGAAACGAGTCCGACCCCTGGACCAACCGCGTCTCCGGGTTGGTCGCGGAACTGCCGACCCACTGCGAGGACCCGCTGGAACGGGTGGCGCTGTGCCGCAAGGCGATGGGTGTCGCCAAGCAGCAGTTCGAGTTGATGCCGGCGGAGTCTTTGATCGATATCGCCCAGTCCTCGCCCCCGGTGGTGTCGGCCGCCGCGGCGCGCCTGGCCTGGCGCCTGAAGCTGGCGGACCGCATCGCCATGCCCGCCAACCTGGTGATTTCGAATGTGCCGGGCCCCCGGGAGCCGCTCTATTTCGCCGGCGCGCAGTTACAGCACCAGTTTCCCGTGTCGATCGTGACCGACGGCCAGGGCCTGAACATCACGGTCCAGAGCTACAGGGACAGGCTGGATTTCGGCTTCATCGTCGATCGCGAGCTGGTGCCCGACGTATGGGACCTCGCCGACATGCATATCGAAGAGATCGCACGGCTGCTGCAGGCGACGGGCACGGAATGGGCCGAGTCGCCGCGGGCGGCCCCGCGGCGCGGCCCGATGCAAAAGGTTCTGGCGGCCAAGCGCGCAGCCGGCAAACGTACAGACAGGAAAACGCCGGCAAGAAAAAAGCCGACGGAGAAGAAAAAGCCCGCGGGGAAGAAAAAGCCGGCGGCAAAGAGGAGCAGGTAAAAATAAGGATGCCCACAGCAGTGGTGCTTACCTGTCGCCTTTTCCCCAGTCATTGGCACCAAAGCCGGTGTTTGTGCAGCCCTGTCGCCTTACA
>CAYTDW010000660.1:0-2362 GCA_964436585.1 uncultured Halioglobus sp.
CAGATAAAGGACCCCACCGGGCGGCACGAAAAGGACGACAGGCACCGCATCGACGACCGCGGCCGCTACGTGCTTGGTTGGACCAACGCAGCCAAGATTTCCGCACTTGAGGCAAAACAGGCTCAGCTTGAAACACGTATTGCTGAGATCGGCAGTGCCATTGGTAAAATTCAGGCCGAACAACAGGGTATGAAAACTCGGCTGGATGCGCTGGCGCGCCTGGAGGAATTTACTGATTACGAAGAGCTGAACTGGGCAGCCGTGGCCCTGGAAATAGCCGCGTTGACAGTCGAACATGAACGACTGTCGTCCGCTTCGGATGTACTGAAGCAGCTGGGGGAAAAGTTGGAGGAGGCGAGGCGAGAACTGGGGGCCATCGAGAAAAATCTCGAAGATGCAAGGGATCAGCGCTCGCGGATCGAGCAGCGGCGCAGCGACGCGCAGGCCATGCACTCACTGACGCAGGCGCTGCTGCCTGACCCACCTGCGCCGGTTACCCTGGTGCAGCGCCTGGAGACGATGAAGTTGGAGGCTTTGGGCGAACACTCCCTTACCATCGAGTCGTGCGACAACAGAGAACAGGATGTACGCGCCTGGTTGCAGGCGCGAATTGACGCAGAGGATCGCAGGCTGGATCGCCTGCGCGACAAGATCATCCAGGCCATGATGGTGTTCAAGGAGCAGTTCAAACTGGAGACCGCCGAATTTGACGCCAGCATCGAGGCGGCCTTCGAGTACCAGGGCCTGCTCGAACAGCTGAACCGGGACGACCTGCCCCGCTTTGTGGCCAGCTTCAAGGAGTTGCTGAACGTCAACACTATCAACGAAATCGCCAATTTTAACGCCCAGTTGGCCCGTGAGCGCGAGACGATCAAGGAGCGAATAACACGCATCAACGATTCGCTTACCCAGATCGATTACAACCCGGGGCGCTATATTGTACTGGAGTCGCAGGCGAGTCCCGATGCGGAGCTGCGGGATTTTCAGACCGAGTTACGCGCTTGTACCGAGGGAGCGCCAACCGGTTCCGAGGACGCGCAGTACTCGGAAATCAAGTTCCTGCAGGTCAAGGGGATCATCGACCGTTTTCGCGGGCGCGATGGCCTCTCCGACCTCGACCGCCGCTGGACAGTGAAGGTTACCGACGTGCGCAACTGGTTTCTGTTTGCCGCCAGCGAGCGCTGGCGTGAAGATGGCAGTGAGCATGAGCACTATTCCGATTCCGGTGGCAAGTCCGGCGGGCAAAAGGAAAAACTCGCCTACACCATCCTGGCGGCGAGTCTCGCCTACCAATTCGGCCTGGAGTGGGGTGCCTTGCGCTCGCGTTCATTCCGCTTTGTGGTCATCGACGAGGCTTTCGGGCGTGGCTCAGACGAGTCTGCCCAGTATGGCCTCAAATTGTTCCAGCAGTTAAATCTGCAATTGCTGATCGTCACACCACTGCAAAAAATACATATTATCGAACCCTATGTGGCCAGTGTGGGTTTTGTTCATAACGAGGACGGTCGCGCCTCAAAATTGCGCAATCTCTCCATCGAGGAGTACCGGAAGCAACGGGCCAGGCCAGAGACAGATCCGCCGCAATGAGCTGGACCACACCGGCGGACTTGATAGCCCAGCTCGATCGCCTTTGGGATCGAGGGGAGTTCTTGCGGCCACTGGTCACCGGCGAGCCCCTGTTTCCGTTGCGTCTGCGACTTAAACGACCCACGGCTGCCGAGCTCACTGATCGGTTCGAGGCTGTGCGTGCCTGGCAGGCGAATCTGGCGGCTATGCGTCATATCCGGCTCGAGTGGCGGGAGGCGCGACATCGGGTACATGGCCTGCAGCGTTTGCCACAGCATGTCTGGATCGATAGCCTCGAGGATGCACTGGCGCTTATCAATAAGCGCCGCGCCGCTGCCCGCTTTGAAGCGTTGGTGGAATCCACCCGCGGCACCCTGCCCGCCTTGCTTCCCTGGCTGGCCCGAAGGCCGCTGCAGGCCATCGATCTGGCTGAGCAGTGGTCCGGGTTACTAGCCGTGGTGGGCTGGCTCATCACCCACCCGCAACCGGGCATTTACCTGCGCCAGGTGGACATACCGGGTGTGCACAGCAAGTTTATTGAAGCCAACCGCCCGGTGTTATCCGAATTGTTCGATCTCGTTCTGCCGGCGGATGCGGTGGTGACAACAGCGACGGGTATCGGGCGATTTTCCACGCGGTACGGTTTTCTGGAAAAGCCCCGGCGCATCCGCTTTCGACTGCTGGATGCCCGGATCGGCTTGCTGTCCTGCAGCGGGCTTGTCGATATAACCCTCGACTCGGACAGCTTCGCCAGCCTGGAGATCCCCGTGCGGCGAGTGTTTATTACCGAGAATGA
>CAYTDW010000661.1:0-2358 GCA_964436585.1 uncultured Halioglobus sp.
CTTTCGGCCGATCCTGATGACGGCATTCGCCTTTATTCTCGGCGTGGTGCCCCTGCTCACCGCCAGTGGCGCCGGGGCTGAGGCGCGCAAGGTCATGGGGATGACAGTATTCTCCGGCATGCTTATCGCCACGATCATCGGCGTTTGCCTGGTTCCGGTGCTGTTTGTGGCGGTGGAAAAGGTGCTGGCCTGGCGCAGCGGCGGTGAAAAGGAGCAGTCGCCTCCCGGTGCCGCACTCGAGACTGCACCTGAGTCCGCGATAAAGGACGGCCATTGAGATGAGCGCTGACCGTCGTCACAGGGGCAAGGCAGCAATGGCGCTTATCCTGCCGCTGGTACTGAGCAGCTGCATGTTGGGTCCCGACTACCAGCGCCCGGAAGTGCCTGAACCTGCCGCCTTTCGGGGCGAGGAGGGCAAGGCCCAGGCCGAGTCCATCGCCGACGCCAACTGGTCAACCATTGCCAACGATCCGGTGCTGGATGAATTGATCACAGAAGCCATTGCCAACAACCTCGACCTGCGCACCGCCGCGGCCCGGGTTACCGAAGCCAGGGCGCGCTACGGTGTCGTGCGGTCCTTCCAGTTCCCCGAAGTGGGCGTGACGGGCGGCTATTCCTCGCAACAGGATTCGCAGTCGGTTGACCCGCCCGAGGGCCGGGGCCCGGATAGCAGCTACTCGAACTGGGACGCCGGCATCCAGGTGTCCTGGGAACTGGACCTGTTCGGGCGCATCCGGCGGGACAGCGAGGCGGCCTTCGCCGCATACCTGGCCACCGAGCAGGGCCAGCGGGCGGTGCTGGTCGCCCTGGTCGGTGACGTCGCGAGCAATTACCTGTTGATGCGCCAGTTGGACCAGCAGCTGGAGATTGCCCGGCAAACGGTGGTGATCAACGAGGAGACCGTGCGCTTTTACCAGAACCGTCTCCAGGGCGGGCTTTCCAACCGCCTGGAACTCGACACGGCCATCGCCAACCTGGCCCGCACCAAGAACCTCGTCCCGCAGTTTGAGCGCGACATCGCTACTACCGAGAATGCCCTGTCCCTGCTGCTCGGGCGCCCACCCGGACCGATCGCACGCGGCGAACCCGTGACGGATCGGCAGCTGCCCGCGACCATCCCGGTGGGCCTGCCTGCAGCGTTGCTCGAGCGGCGGCCCGACGTGCAGGCGGCGGAACAGCTGCTCGTGGCTGCCAACGCGCGGGTGGGCGCCGCGAAGGCCCTGTTCTTCCCGCGCATATCGCTAACCGGCCTGTATGGCAGCGTGAGTGGCGATTTTTCCGATTTAATGAGTAACGACGCCGAGGTCTGGAGCGTGAACCCGGGGCTGTTCGCGCCGGTATTCCAGGGCGGCAGGATCACCCGCAACTATGAAGCGACCCTGGCGGTGTACGAACAGGCGTTTGCCCAGTACCAGCAGTCGGCCCTGAACGGTTACCGGGAGGTCGCCAATGCCCTGGTGGCGCTGCGCACTTACGGTGAGGCCCGGGTCATCCTGCAGACTGGGGTGGATGCCCTCGAGGATGCCGCCGCATTGTCCCGCCTGCGCTATGAGGCCGGCCTGGCCAACTACCTCGAGATACTCAATGCCGACCAGGAACTGTTCGACCAGCGCATCCAGCTGGCCGAAACCGGAGGCCAGGAGTTGCGCGCCTTTGTCGAGCTGTACCGGGCGCTGGGGGGTGGCTGGCAGTGATCGGCGCCGGTTCCTGGATTAGGCAATATGAACGCGACTGGTTTGGGCCGGACGTGGTGGCGGGCCTTACGGCCGCGGCCGTGGTGATACCCAAGGCATTGGCCTACGCGACCATCGCAGGCCTGCCCGTCCAGGTCGGGCTCTACACCGCCTTCATCCCACCGCTCGTCTACGCCCTGCTCGGGACATCCAGGAACCTGAGTGTTACCACCACCACCACGATCGCCATTCTCGCGGCGGCGGCTATCGGCGAGGCGGTGAGTTCAGGGTCCGGTGTCTCGCTCGTGACGGCGACGGCAACCCTCTCGGTGCTGGTTGGCCTGATGCTGCTGCTGGCCCGGGTCCTGCGGCTGGGATTTCTCGCGAGTTTTATTTCCGACCCGGTGCTGACGGGCTTCAAGGCCGGTATCGGTTGTGTCATCGTGCTGGACCAGTTGCCCAAGGTGCTCGGCATTCACGTTGAAAAAACCGGTTTTTTCCGCGACATCTTCGCGATTTTCGAACAGGTATCCCATGTCTCACTGCCAACAGTGCTGGTGGCGGGTGCTTCCTTCGCCGTCCTGCTGCTGGTTCGCAGGTTCTGGCCGCGGCTTCCCGCCCCGGTAATCGCCGTGGGTGGCGCCATCGCCGCCGCCTACCTGTTGGCCCTTGAGGGCGCCGGTGT
>CAYTDW010000662.1:0-2355 GCA_964436585.1 uncultured Halioglobus sp.
AGTTCGACCTGGAGGATTTCCGCGACCAGTTGCAACAGATGAACAATATGGGCGGCATTACCAGCATGCTGGACAAACTGCCGGGCATGGGCAACATCGCCCAACTGGCCCAGCAGAAGCTGGATGTGAAGCTGTTTGCCCGCATGGAGGCGCTGATCAACTCCATGACCCCGAAGGAGCGGCGCAACCCGGAACTCATCCAGGGCTCCCGCAAGCGCCGCATCACCCAGGGCTCCGGCACCCAGGTGCAGGATCTCAACCGCCTGCTGAAGCAGCACAAGCAGATGCAGAAGATGATGAAGAAGATGAAAGGCGGCGGCATGGAGAAGATGATGCGCGGTCTCGGCGGCATGATGGGTGGCCAGGGCGGACAGGGCGGACAGGGCGGGCCCGGCGGCATGCCCTTCCGCTGAGCCGTTGCCTTAAGGTACGGAATTCACTAAAAAATTTCTGCCCGCGGGGGTTTAAAAGCCGGGGCGATTTCCGTATGATACGCCACCTTTGTGGCCCGGGAGCCGGGTTTTGTCGTGGGTGATGTTGTGATTTCGCAGCTGATCCCCTCTAAATGTCAGGAAATCCAGAAAAATGGTAACAATTCGTCTTGCCCGCGGCGGCTCCAAGAAGCGCCCGTTTTACCACCTTACCGTCTCCGACAGCCGTAATGCGCGCAATGGCCGGTTCATCGAGCGCGTCGGTTTCTTCAACCCGGTTGCCCGGGGCCAGGAAGAGCGCCTGCGGGTCGATAGCGAGCGCGTCGCCTACTGGCAGGGCCAGGGTGCCCAGTTGTCCGAGCGTGTCGCCCGGCTGGTCAAGGACGCCGCTGCCGCCTGATCCGGCGGTTGGGGCTTTGATGGTTGAGCCCTTGGCGGACGAGTGGCTGGCCGTCGGCAGGATTACCGGCTGCTACGGCATCAGGGGATGGGTGAAAATCCACTCCTATACCGATCCCCAGGAGAACTTCCTCGGTTTTGGTCAGTGGATGTTGCGCCGTCGCGATGGCGTCGAGCCCATCGAATTTGACGATGGCAGGGCCCAGGGCAGGGGCCTGGTGGCGCATATTGCCGGGGTCGATGATCGCACCCTGGCGGAGTCCTACAGCGGACTCGAGATAGTGGTGCCGGCTGACAGCCTGCCGGCGCTGCAGCAGGGAGATTACTACTGGAGCCAGTTGCAGGGGCTGCAGGTCTGGTGCCGGGATGCCGGCCGGCAGCGCACTGGGGAGCAGGGCGCAGAACAAGCAGTTTTGCTGGGTAGCGTGGATTACCTGATCGAGACCGGGGCCAACGATGTGCTGGTGGTGAAACCCTCTGCGGGCAGTATCGACGAGAGGGAACGGTTGATTCCCTACCTGCCGGGCGACGTGGTCACCGCTGTGGACCTCGGCCGGGGAGTGATCGAAGTGGACTGGTTCCTCGAGGATTGAGGCGCAGGACAGGCGAGCAGGGGGCGGCAGGGCGCGATGCAGATAGCACTGGTGAGCCTGTTTCCCGAGATGTTTGCCGCGATCAGTGACTACGGTGTCACGGGCAGGGCGGTCAGGCAGGGCCTGTTGGAGCTGAGTCACCGCAATCCGCGGGACTTCACCACCGACCGGCACCGGACGGTGGACGACCGGCCCTACGGCGGCGGCCCGGGCATGGTGATGATGATAGATCCCCTGCAGCAGGCGATTGCCGCTGCGAGGGCGGCGCTGGGAGGGGACGCGAAGGTGATCTTCCTGTCGCCCCAGGGCCGGCGGTTTGACCACCGCGCGGCGGTGGAGTTGGCCCGGGAACCGGCGCTGGTGCTGATTGCCGGCCGCTACGAAGGCGTGGATGAGCGCCTGCTGGCGGCGGAGGTGGACGAGGAACTGTCCATCGGCGACTACGTCCTGAGCGGTGGAGAACTCGCCGCCATGGTGGTCATCGACGCCATCACGCGGCAGTTGCCCGGGGCACTCGGGCATGAGTTGTCGGCGCAGGAAGACTCCTTCGCCGATGGTTTGCTGGATTGCCCCCACTACACCCGGCCGGAGGTGTACCAGGGCAAACAGGTACCGGAGGTTTTACTCGGCGGCAATCACCAGGAGATTCGCCGCTGGCGCCTGAAACAGGCACTGGGCAGGACGCGGGAGCGGCGCCCGGACCTGCTTGAAGGCAGGGCGTTGACGCCCGAGGAAGAGCAGTTGTTGGCGGACTATCTCCGCGAACGCGATACATCAACAGACAACCAGCTGTGAAGCTGTGAACCATACCCAACAGGAGCGCGCCATGAGCACCAACAAGATCATTGTCCAGATTGAAGCTGAGCAGATGCAAAAACAACTGTCTGATTTCAGCCCCGGTGACACCGTGGTCGTTCAGGTGAAGGTGAAGG
>CAYTDW010000663.1:0-2354 GCA_964436585.1 uncultured Halioglobus sp.
GGAGGGCCGCAAGGTGTTCAAGGAAGTTTGCCCGGCGGTAGCGTCCCAGATATCCGCCCAACTCGAAAAACTGGGTATTCCTCCGGCGCAGGTCAAGCGCTTCTGGCTGCACCAGGCAAACCTGAGCATGAATCAGTTGATATCGAAGCGGGTGCTGGGCCGGGACGCCAGCGCTGACGAGGCCCCGACCATCCTGGATGAATACGCCAATACCAGCTCCGCGGGCTCCGTGATTGCCTTCCACAAGCACCATGCGGATTTCCGCCCGGGCGACATCGGCGTGCTGTGCTCTTTCGGCGCCGGTTACAGTATCGGCAGCGTCATTCTCAAAAAGCGCTAGTCAAGTAACTCGGCCAGGGCCGAGATAAGCTCGTCGCACTGCGCATCGGTGCCGATGGTGATACGCAGATAGTCGTCGATCCGCGGCCGGTCAAAATAGCGCACGATGATGCCTCTGGCACGCAGGGCCGCGAACAGCTCTCGCGCAGGCCTGGAGGGGTGCCTGGCGAGGATGAAATTCGCCGCCGAGGGCAGCACCTGGAAGCCGAGCTGCCCCATGGCGGCACACAGCCGCTCGCGGCTCGCCACCACCCGCCGGCAGCCCTGCTGGAAATAGCCGGGATCCTCCAGCGCGGCCAGCGCCGCGCGCTGCGCCAGCACGCCCAGCGGGTAGGAGTTGAACGAGTTTTTCACCCGCTGCAGGCCATCGATAAGCGCCGCACTGCCCATCGCAACACCCACCCTCAAGCCCGCCAGCGAGAAGGACTTGGACATCGTCTGGACCACCAGCAGGTTATCGAACTGCGGAATCAGGCCGACCGCGGACTCCCCTCCAAAATCGATATAGGCCTCGTCGATCACCACCACGGAGGCCGGGTTCTGCTCCAGAATCCGGCGCACGTCCGCCAGCCCCAGCAGCACGCCCGTAGGGGCGTTGGGGTTGGGAATGATGATGCCGCCGTTGTCACCCTGGTAGTCCGCGGGGTCGACCCGGAAATCCGGCGTCACCGGCACCGCCCGCCAGCGCACCTGGTAGAGGTCACACCACACCGGGTAGAAACTGTAGGTGACATCCGGGAACAGCAGGGGCCGTTCATGCCGCAGCAGCGCGTGGAACACGTGGGCCAGGACCTCGTCGGACCCGTTGCCGAGAAACACCTGCTCAGGCTGCAGGTCATGGCGACGGGCGAACGCCTGTTGCAGCAGCGTGGACTCGGGATCGGGATAGCGCCGCAGCTCATCGCCAGTGACACTGTTGATGGCGTCCAGCACGAGGGGTGATGGGGGATAGGGATGCTCATTGGTATTGAGCTTGACCAGCCGGTCGAGCCTGGGCTGTTCGCCCGGGACATAGGGCGTCAGCCGCCCGACAACATCGCTCCAGTAACGGCTCATGGCTTACTCGCACTCCCGGGAGCGCGCTATTCTACCCAAGCGACCGGGCAATGCAAGAATCGGTCATTCGACCGAACACGCAAAAAAAAGCCGCGCCCTGCGGCGCGGCCCTTTTATCATTTGCAGACCCGGTGCCTAGTCCAGCGATCCCGGGATGATCCAGCCTGACCACCAGGCGCCTGCCGGTGAGGTACCGGGCTCGACGGCGCCAACATAGTCGGTGCTGTCGAAGGTGAAGCCCGAACCGTTGTCCACTGGCGTGATATTCTCTGCATCCACAGTTGCGGCGGAGTCGGTCAGTGCCCAGGCAGCATCAATCGTGACGGTGCCGGCGCCGCTGTTGGTCGCGGAGTCCGCTTCGCGCTTGTCATAGAACCCGTCCTCGCACTCGCCCAGCACGTTCACCAGGGTGATGTTCGACTCGACAATATCCGAACCGTCGCCGTTCACGTCGGCATCATCGATCCGGATACAACCGGTGTTGAAATCGCGGATCGCGGTGTTGTAAAGCGACGTGATGACAGCACCGCGCAGCCTTGCGCCGGGCTGTGGTCCGCTCGCCGCCGCGTCGTTGTTATTGACCTCGCTGCCAACGATCAGGATGTTGGCCAGGACCGCCTCAGTTTCGGGCACGAAATCCGCGTCAGAGGAGTTGGCCTCGATCCCGCGGGGGTCGTTGCTCCCGGTGGGGCCCGGCTTGTTCGGGTCCTTGCGCGCGATGACATACTGCATATTGCCGCGATAGCCCTCGTCGTAGTCGATGTCGTCGTCGTCGTTGTTGGTAAGTACCGCGTACCGCAGGTTCGCGGTGCCGCCGAACCATTCGATGCCATCGTCGAGGTTGCCGTGCACCTGGATATACTCAAGCGTGGTCCCGTACCCCACACCCTGCAGTGTAAGGCCGTTGATCTCGTTGTTGGGTCCCGCTACGAGACCACCCTCGGCGATGCGTACATAGC
>CAYTDW010000664.1:0-2349 GCA_964436585.1 uncultured Halioglobus sp.
GGAGGATTCTTAAGCAGTTCAACCAACTGCGCGGTCTGGTCGGCCTTCAATGGCTTGGGGGGAATATTCTGCGCGGCCCGTTCGGCCACGTGTTCGCGATATGCTTCAAGCACGGTAGAGCTCCTTTGCGTTGACTGGATCGCCCCGGCGCTGCTGCGCGGTTCGATAGCGGTGTCACGGGAAATCGGAGCGCGAGTATAGCCCAGGCGGGCAGCAAGATAAATTCGCCGGCTGCTTATAACGTGCATTCACCCCGGTGATACCGTAAACTTCAGGCGTCATCCCCGCTGTGAAATCCCCGCCAGAAATGCCGGATAAACCCCTGAAAACACCGTGTATCGGCGTCTGTTCCACCGGCATCGGCGACTCGGTCTGCCGCGGCTGCAAGCGTTTCGCCCACGAGGTGATCGACTGGAACAGCTACTCCCCCCAGCAGAAGGCCGTGGTCGACAGGCGCCTGGAGACCTTCCTCTCCCAGTGTGTCAGCAACAAGCTGCGGGTCACCGACAGGGCCCTGCTGCAGTGGCAGCTGCAGGTGCAGCAACTGGCTTATCCGGCGCACCACGACGAGTATTGCTGGGTGTACAGCCTGATGAAAGCCGGCGCCAGCCAGATAGAGAAAACCGCGGATTTCGGTTTCGAGGTGGACCTGGCTTTCCGTCACCTGTCCCTGCTGGCGTTAAGGGAGCTGATCGACCGGGAGTTCTTCATTCTTTCCCAGGCCCACTACGACCGCTACATGCAGACGCCTGACCTGTTCACGGGGCAGTTGGAGTGAAGGCGGCGACTGATCTCGGTCCGATCCTGGCTTTCCTGCAATGCGCCACTCCTGTCGCCTGGGTCAGGTGGGCCCTGGAGAATCCTGATCTGCTGCTGGTGGATCACGCCAACTGCGAGAAAAAGGCGGCCTCCACCGCGCTCAACCTGATGTATCGCTATGTCGATCGCCAGCGGCTGCTCACCCGCCTGTCGCGCCTGGCCAGGGAAGAGTTGCGCCACTTTGAGCAGGTGATTGCCCTGATGCAGGCGCGCGCCATCGACTATCCCCAGTTGACGGCGTCGCGTTATGCCGGCGAGTTGCGCCGACTGGTGCGCAGCCACGAGCCTGCCCGGCTGGTGGACACGCTGCTGGTGGGGGCGATTATCGAGGCCCGTTCCTGCGAGCGGTTTGCTGCCCTGGTCCCCGTGCTGGATGCGGAACTGGCGGCGTTTTATGCCTCACTGCTGAAATCCGAGTCCCGCCACTTCACGGACTACCTGAAACTGGCACAGGAGGCGGGGTCGGCGCAGGAGGTGGCGGATCGCCTGCCCGTGCTGCTGCGGCGGGAGCGGGAACTGATCGAGTCGCCGGACGCGGAGTTTCGCTTTCACAGCGGCGTTCCTGGGTAAACTGTAACTTTAATAAAATATATTAAATTATTGATATATATCGAAATTAGTTAATTCAATAGTGTCGGCCGAAGCCTCGATGGCCCAGCCTCTGTTCTCCCAGGCCCCCAACACCCAGCGCAGGCCGGCGCGGGTCTCGTGCCGCATGGGCCGGTGGGTGTGACCGTGAATCAGCTGGCGCACGCCATGGGCCTGCATGACCCGCTCCACCTCTGCCGGGGTGACGTCCATGATGTCCTCGCTTTTCATGCTGGTGGCCTCACGGCTGTCGGCCCGCAGGCGCGCCGCCAGGGCGCGTCGCTCCGCCAGTGGCCGTGCCAGCAGCTCGGCCTGCCAGGCGGGATCCCGGGCGGTACGGCGAAACGCCTGGTAGTGGGCATCCAGGGTGCAGAGACTGTCGCCGTGCAGCAGCAGGGTCGGCTCGCCGTTGAGGTCGATGAGGCTGGGATCCGGCAACAGGGCGGCTCCCGTGGCGGCGCAGAATGCCGGCCCCAGCAGGAAATCCCGGTTGCCGTGCAGGATGTAAAGCTGCGGGCCGGCAGCGCGAAAGTCCCGCAGCAGGCGGGTTACTTCCAGGGCCAGGGGGGAGTCGTCGTCGTCACCGGGCCAGGCCTCGAACAGGTCACCGAGAATGAACAGCCTGGCGCAATGACGGTGACTGTCGAGGAACGTCGCCAGGGCCCGGGTGGCGGCGGGCCGGGCCGGGTCGAGATGGAGGTCGGAGATAAAGCAGCTGCTGGACACGGGAACAGCCCGGGGCGGCAGCTGGACCAGGTCGGGGCTAGTCGATTACTTCCACGGTTTCAATGATGACCGCTTCGACGGGGACGTCCTGGTGGCCCCTGCTGCTGGCGGTTTTCACGTTGCGGATCTTTTCCAGCACGTCTTCCCCTTCCACCATCCTGCCGAACACCGCATAGCCCCAGCCCTGCATGTTCTTGCCGCTGTGATTGAGGAAGT
>CAYTDW010000665.1:0-2347 GCA_964436585.1 uncultured Halioglobus sp.
GCAGGCGAGGTAACGTGACCGATGGACGGCAGTGTCGTCACCGGGTAGTGCCGCTCGGCCTGGGCATAAAATGCGGCCGTATCCCTCACCGTGCGGCTCACCACCCCCTCGGCAAGCAGATTGATCGGCAGTTTCGCCGCCGCCGCGATGGTGGGCAGGCGACCGCGGGTGGGCTTCAGGCCCACCACGCCGCAACAGGCGGCGGGAATCCGGATGGAGCCGCCACCATCGTTGGCATGGGCAATGGGCACCACCCCGGCGGCCACCAGCGCGGCGGAACCGCCGGAGGATCCACCGCTGGAATGGGCGGTGTTCCAGGGGTTACAGGTGGCCGGACTGTGGCCCGGCTCGGTGGTGGCGGTGAGGCCGAATTCGGGCAGGGCCGATTTGGCTATGGGGATGAGGCCGGTCGCCCGGAATACCCCGGTGAATTCACTGTCGGCGGCAACCGGCGCGGCGGAGGTGCCGCGGGATCCGTGACGGGTGGGCGATCCGGCAAGGTCGGTGTTGTCCTTGATCAGGGACGGCACGCCCACAAACAGCCCCGCGGGCGCGGCGGGTGACAGGGCGGCGGCTTCGGCCAGCGCCTGCTCAAAGCGCTCACACACCACGGCATGCAGCAGCGGCTCCACCGCGCGCAGCCGCGCTATGGCGGCGTTGACCGCCTCCACCGCACTGAAATCGCCCGCAGCGATGCGGCGGCTGATCGAAACAGCGTCGAATTCGCCGAGTACATCACTGCTTGTCGCCAGGACCTGCATCGCCCGCGGCTCCTTGTTCTCTGTTAAAGTGCGTATAGGGTACAGGCAGAAGCGGGAGGCACAAACTCCTATATTGCCAGCAGGGACCTCGCTCAAGACAGCCAGGGTATATCGTGATTCCGCCGGGCGTGGCGCCCGGTTCAACCGTTGGCACCGACACCCGCGGGCGCCGGCGGCTGGCATCCGGCATTCACCACAGCGAGCACCGCAAGCGCGCCCTTGTGCGCATCGCGATGGCGCTCGCCGCATTGACCCTCGCCGGCACAGTCATATCTTCTGTCGGGGGCCAGGGATCAGGTCCCTGGCCGTGAAATTCAGCGCGCAAACAGGCGCGCGCGGCGGCCAGTAATAATGCTGAAATAGCGGTTGACCGCCCCCCCCTCCATCATTAATATACGCGACCTCTGGTTAACGCCATTCCGCCTTAGCTCAGTTGGTAGAGCAATTGACTGTTAATCAATGGGTCGCTGGTTCGAGCCCAGCAGGCGGAGCCAAATAAGCTCGAAATATCAAGGGGTTGCAGAAATGCAGCCCTTTTTTATTGCCTGAAATTCGGGCTGGTGTAAACGCTGGTGTAAACCGAATGCTCCTTAAAAACTGCCCTGATTTTCGCCAGAAAATCCGGTGTAAATTGGGCACAAAAAACCCGCCGGAGCGGGTCAGTAGATCAGGGTGCTGATTACTCGATATCAACTACGGCCTCGATACCGGCCTTGTCGTACAACTCCTTCGCCAGCCAGCGGTGCCCGAAAAACTCTTGTACCTGATCCACGGTGTCACAGACAGCGCCGCTGTACCTTTCGCGCTCGCCTTCCCACCGAGTAAACCCTGTCTGGTGACAGATGTACTTGCCCTTTGCAGTCCGGTACAGCGCCAGCTCCGTCCATCGCCCGGTTTCGCCGCTGTAGCTTGATCCGGCTGCGTTGTTGTCAGTGCTGCTCACGGTCGCCAGTAACTCGCCGGTAAAGCGCAGGGAAGGCGCGTTGTCGATCTTGAGGGTGTGTTTGTTCATAGGATGTGTCCTTGTCGCCCGGTGTCCCGCCGGGAGCGGTTGCAGGTGTCTCCCGCGATCTGAGTGTAGGCCAGGTTGTGGAGTTCGCCAACAGGGAACACACGATGCTGGTGTCGGCCCCACGCGGGCGGGGATCAGGCTAACCCCTACTAATTCGGAAGGGGTTTCTGGTCTGCCCCACGCGGGCGGGCAGTAGTCTCTACCGGTTCCAAATTCGTACCGGTAGGCTGGTCTTTCCCACGCGGGAGGGGAGTCAGGGCAGAATTACAGCTACACAAAAAAGCGATTATCGCAGCCAGGGCGAAGGCGAATCAGAAAGGCGGGCAAGGCGGTGTTTTGCTTTTACAGAATTCTGTAGAAGCAAATCCGGTAAACACCCAGAAGGAACTCGCTAAAGCCGCTGGCGTGTCTCACGACACAATACCGGGATGAGGTCCGTCTGCGGTCAGTTCCTCCAGGCACTCGCGTATCAGGTCATCCAGTTTGGTACGTGTGGCCACAGTGGACAGTCCGACAACTTGCGGCGCTGCCTTCGACGGGATCGCCATTAATTTTGCACGGACGTTTGCATATT
>CAYTDW010000666.1:0-2341 GCA_964436585.1 uncultured Halioglobus sp.
AGGGTGACTTATCCATGGGCGGCACCCGGTCCCCTGCCGATCATCAGGCGGGTATTGAGCACGATCACGCGCTCGCCTTGCTGGTTGTCGACCTCGACATCACAGTCGATATAGCCAAAAGCCGAGTCGGGTGCGGGCGGGTTGTGCCCGCTGACGGTGATGGCGGCCGACAGGGTGTCGCCGGCAAACACCGGCTTGCGCCAGCGCAGGCTGGACACGCCGCTGGAACCCAGCAGGTCGATCCGCTGCGCGTTGAACGTGTCCGTCAGCAGCCGCATCATCAGGGCGGTGACATGCCAGCCGCTGGCGCAGAGCCCGCCGAAAATCGAGGCGTCGGCCGCCTCGGCGTCGAGGTGATAGGGCTGGGGGTCAAACTCCGCCGCGAACTCCAGTATATCCCGGCGACTGACCGTGATCCGGTCCGTGGTGAAAGATTCACCCTGGCGGATATCCGGCCAGTGGCGGGTGCTGGAGGCTGTCATCGGGGCGCGCTCTGTCTCTTGCGGAAGACCTATTGTCAGCGATGAAGCCGCTTCGGGACAAGCCGGCCCTGATTGCGCCGCCGCTGCGCTGAGAGCCCCCGCCTCAGGATGCCTGCAGCTGCAGGCCGCCGATGATCACTTTCTGTACCTCCGAGGCGCCCTCGTAAATCCGCAGGGCGCGAATCTCCCGGTACAGGCTCTCCACCATGCTGCCGCTCGTCACCCCAAGGCCGCCGTGCAGCTGCACCGCCTGGTCGATGATTCTCTGGGCGCTTTCGGTGGCATACAGCTTGGCCATGGCAGCCTCCCGGGTGATGCGCTCGGCGCCGGCGTCCTTTTTCCACGCCGCGCGGTAGATCAGCAGGGCGCTGGCGTCGATCTCAAGGGCCATTTCCCCCAGCGCCGACTGGGTGAGCTGCAGGTCCGCCAGGCGGGCGCCGAACATCCTGCGCTGTTTGCTGTGGGACGTCGCCTCATCCAGCGCGCGCCGGGCGAAACCCAGGGCGGCGGCGCCGACGGTGGAGCGAAACACGTCCAGCGTTGCCATGGCGATGGCGAAACCCCGGCCCTGCGCACCGACCAGCCGTGACTTTGGAATCCGGCACTCCCGGAACTCGAGCCTGGCCAGGGGGTGAGGCGCAATCACCTCGATGCGCTCCGCCACGCTGAAGCCGGGTGTGTCGGCATCGACGACGAAGCAGCTTATTCCCCTGCTGCCGCCCTCGCTGCCGGTGCGGGCGAACACCGTGTAGAAATCGGCGATACCGCCGTTGGAAATCCAGGTCTTGCAGCCGTTCAGAACGTACTCGTCGCCCTCGAGCCTGGCCGTGGTGGCCATCGCCGCCACATCGGAGCCCGCCTCCGGCTCCGACAGGGCGAAGGCGGCGATGTATTCCCCGCTGGCCACCCGCGGCAGGTAGTGTTCGCGGATCTCGTTGCTGGCGAACATGGAGATGGAGCCGCTGCCCAGGCCCTGCATGGCGAAAGCAAAGTCCGCCAGGCCCGAGTAGCGGGCCAGGGTCTCCCGGGTGATGCACAGCCGGCGCACGTCCAGTGCCGTGGTATTGCCGCCAAATTCCGCCGGCACCGCGTTGCAGAGGAAACCCGCGGCGCCGAGCTGGCGCACCAGCCGCCGGCACTCGGCGTCCACGTCACCGTGATCGTGTACGGCGCCGCCCAGTGTGGCGGCGGCCCAGGCCTCGAGCTCGCGCGCGAGTACCCTGTGATCCTCCTCAAAGAAAGGCCAGGTCAGGAAATCCTTGTCGCTCATGGTGCCGCCCCTTCTAGTCGCCGAGAAAAACGGGTGTCTGCTTGTTGACGAAAGCCTCGTAGGCGCGCCGGAAATCATTGGTCTGCATACAGATCGCCTGGGCCTGTGCCTCGGCCTCGATGGCCTGGTCGATGCTCATGTTCCACTCCTGATGCAACATGGTCTTGGTGATGCCGTGGGCGAAGTTGGGCCCTGCGACGATACGCCTGGCGCTCTCCAGGGCGATGTCGTAGGGCGTGTCACTGAGGCCGTTGAAAAATCCCCAGCGCTCGCCCTCGTCGGCTTTCATGGCGCGGCCGGTAAACAGCAGCTCACTGGCGTTGCCCTGGCCAATGATGCGCGGCAGGATGGCGCAGGCGCCCATGTCGCAGCCGGCCAGCCCGACCCGGGTGAACAGGAATGCCACCCTGGCATCGGCGGAGGCGTAGCGCAGGTCGCTGGACATGGCGATGATGGCGCCGGCGCCGGCGCATACCCCGTCCACCGCGCTGATCACCGGTTGCGGGCAGGCGCGCATGGCCTTGACCAGGTCGCCGGTCATGCGGGTGAAGGCCAGCAGTTGCGTCATATCCATCCTGGTCAGGGGGCC
>CAYTDW010000667.1:0-2341 GCA_964436585.1 uncultured Halioglobus sp.
AAGTCAATCGATTATTTCTAGTAGCGCCGTGAATTCCGCTCACCACTCGGCAAACTCCCCGATGCCCTGGTTGTTTTTTGCGGCAGAGCTGCATGTGAGCAGCGTGTTACTTAGCAGTCTGGAGCATTATGCATCCGGGAATAGCCCCGGCATCCAGCGCCCTGCCAGCGAGGCAGGAAAGGCTATCCGTAAGGGGGCGCGTGAGCTTGTAGATGTAAGGACGCCTGCCTCAATCAGGTTGGAGACAATGCGTCTTGCCTGCCGCTCGCCGGTATCAACGAGCTCTGCCACTTCGCCGCGCGGTAGTTCGCCCCGATAAAGCACGGCATCAAGCACGTTTCCGGCTTTGGCGGGTAGGGTGCCAGCTCGCACTTCCTCTTCTACCCATATCCGTATGCGGTCCCGTAGCCGGTTGGGCTGGACCAGTTTTTCCATAAACTCCACCTGATCAATGCAGGTCTGGAGAAAAAACTTGGTAAAGAGGGCGAGCGCTTCCTCGCTTCGGCTGCCGCGCCCGTCAAGGTCTCCGCGCCGTGGCCCGTCGCAAGACAGCAAATGCTGTTTGTAGCTTGCTTCTTGCCGGGCAAGGCCGCGTGCTATTGACCAGATGCCGCCAGTATCAAGCGCATCCCTTACCATGGAGTAAGACATCAGCCGTGCCACGCGGCCATTGCCATCCAGAAAGGGGTGAATCCAGAGTAGACGGTGGTGCGCCGCCGCTGCAGAAAAAATGGTGGCAGCCTTGCCGAGTCCGCTATAGACCGCTTCAAACCTTTCCAGAAAACGGGGAACGGCCCCTGGACTTATCGCAACGTGGTCACCGACGCGCACATGGCGCTTGCGAAGTTCGCCGGGTATCAGCGTGATTTTCTCGCCGGTATCAGGCTCCTCTACGATAAGGAGTTCATCAGGTAGTAGCTCGCCAAAGCGCCGGTGAACTTCACAGATACCTTCTGTTGTGGCGGCTCTTCCTTCCAGGCCCCCCTCATCTATCCACTTCTGGACAGTTACGTGCGCCCGCGCCTCCATTTGCAGGTAGCGCTTGCGGGGCTCATCGCTGTAATCATTGTGCATGGCCCGCTCTATATCGACGGGGTGAGTATCATGTCCTTCGATAAGGTTGGAGTAGTAGCAGTTCATAGCCCGCACGAGATCGGCAAGTGCCTTGACCACGCCCTCGGTCAGGCTGCGCCGGAACCCGGCGGAGCGTGCAGCCAGGTCAACCGCCAGTTCGGTGAGTTCGCCTCGATGAACGGAGGTTTCTCCAATGAGAAGGGGCTCCATTATCGTGACACTCTCGCCCTGGTCAATTGCCGGGCTAATGTCCGTTTCTATGTCCGCTTCTTTGCTGCTCATAAGTATATGAATAACATAGAGTTACGTTTTTATAAAGAATAAAACGACGCTCTTGTATGACCGCTTCTATTTCCGCTGGAGATTGGGTGTGACAGTATGCGAAATGTTTATAAGCCAGGGGTAGAGTGCGCTGATGGCGGCCTGGCTGAATTCGCCCCGTCTGATGAAAATGTCCAGTTCTGCGATCAAACTGGGTTTGCCTGGCAGGTCCTTTTCGACTTTAGCTATCCCGATACAGCGGTCCATTGCGCGCGATTTTCCAGCCGCTGTTGTTGACGGTTCCCACCGCATGGCCCCTGTAGCTGAAGACATGCTCGGGGTGAATGCCCCGCGCCTGCTCCACCACTGACACGGCAACCCGGTTCAGTACGACCGGCCGGTTACCCTTTCTCCCGGCACGATGAACACCGAAGTATCCAGCTCTGGCACCTTGACCTCCCAGCCCCACCTGAGCTGGCACACCTTCTGTTCCCGACAGTCCGTATTGACCTTGAACAGCGCCGCAATACGGACTTCCTCAGAGAATTCGTCTATCAACGAAATCTCTTGGTGTAACGACCTTGATTTTTTTGTAGCCAGACGCTGTAAGCAAATCATTGTCGCCACTGATGATGGTCCGGGTGCCACTGGCTATTGCGCAGGCAATGAACTTGTCGTCATCCACGTCTCTCGAGATTTGCTCGGCCAACGGTTGAGATTCTACGACCTGCGAGTTACGGGCAATGAGAACAAGTATTGGAGCTATATCTATATCGGGATTGCGAACTGAAATTCGTGCACAGACTTCAAAATATTCCTCCAGGATCTCCGGCGAGACGATCAGCTTCAATTCACCGCCGCGCCAGGCCTCCAGAATTTTCGCTGGTGGACCGCCGAAAAAGATACCAGAGATGAGGACATTGGTATTGATAATGACCCTCACTTTTTGAAGCGTACATCCGAGATAATGGCGTCGATATCAGCCTTCTTCAATCCCGCCTTTTTC
>CAYTDW010000668.1:0-2337 GCA_964436585.1 uncultured Halioglobus sp.
TCCAGGCGCTGCCCAGGTCCACGCCCTGTGAGCGCAGGTGGCCGGCTACCGACTCGGCGCGACGCTGCGACAGCCCCAGGTTGTAGGCTTCGCTGCCGATGCTGTCGGTATGGCCTACGATTGATCCACCGATGGAGGCGACTCTGGGGTTGGACATTACAGTCGCGAGCTTGTCGAGCTGCTCTACGTCGCCGGCAGTCAATTCCGCAGAGTCAAAAGCAAACTGCAGCTGCATGGAGGCGGCGCAATCGCAACCAATCTCGTCAACGGTTTTACCCGCCGCTGTATTGGGGCACTGATCGTCGGCGTCGCAAACCCCGTCACCGTCTGCATCCCCACAGGTTGCCGGCGGCTCTGCTACGACCGGAGCTGCTGCAAAAGCCGGGGCAGCATCGCTGAAAAAGCGGTAAGTTATACCGGCGGAGATGAAGTAAAAATCATCGATCTCGTTGTCGTCGTAGCCTTCTGCTTCCACCCGCAGACCCCAGTGACCTTTACCGAAGTTGTAGGCGGCGCCCACGCCATAGGCCAGTTGCGCCTCATTGTCATTGCCAGAGGTGCGTTCGCTGGATACGCCTGTCGTGGTCGTGGTTGTCACGTTAGCGTTGCCATCTATCTTTGCATTGATCCCACCGACCTTGGCGAACAGATCAAGTCCCCCGATGGGCAATGTGCCAACCAGGAACCCTTCCCAGCCGGTAAAATCCGCATCAGCGTTAACGCGTATGCCACTGCCATCCTGGTTGCGGACTTCGCGGCCCTTGGAGGCAGTGCCGAAATCGACATAGCCTGCTTCGACGCCAAGCCAGGGCAGGAACTGGTAGCCGAGGTATGCCTTCCACCCCGTATCATCAGCGTCAAGCTCCAGATCTCTCAGAGCGGGGATACTGCTGCTATCAAGGCCCAGGTCCTGGGCATCCGTATCTACACTGGTCTGCCCGCCGCTGGCGCCCACGTAGAAGCCGGGCTCCGCAGCGTTGCTTGCCCCTGCCAAAAGCGCCGGGGCCAGTGCCGCAACCAGGGCTAATTTTCTAACTGTATTCATTGCCTACCTCCATGTCGTGTGGTCTGAGCGTTAATCGCCGGAGCACTAACAATATCAAGTTTAAATGACAGGAGATATCTGTCGATCAGGATCCTTTGCTGACTTATTGATGCAATAAAATTGTCACAATCAAGAACAGCCTCGGTGATCAGTGCTGCTGTCGCTGCGCCACATCAATCGGACGTAAGCGCCCGCGACATGTCGTCCAGCAGTGCCTGCGGCGAAACCGGTCGGCCGAGAAAATCTTCAATGACTTCCTTCGAGGTCTTCTCAAGGCCAAAGCGATAAAGGCTCCCGCTCACCTTTTCATACCAGAGCGGATTGCCCTCGGTATAGGGTCCGTACAATTGCGCTGCGCGCTCTCGCAGGTCTGCAATCACGATAGCCCCTGCCGCGTAGTTCATCATGTAACCCGGCGAGTCGATCAGCTGGCCGCGAACGGCCCACCAGGCGTGATCGGGGTGGGGCTTGATTCGAAAGTATTTTTGGGTAATTTCCCCCCACACAAGGTTGGGGTCGCGGTCCGGCTCGCGATGCATGCGCAGCTCGAACAGCGCCCATGCGATGTCCATTACAATCGCGGCGTATTTCGCCGTAATCGCGTCCTCGAGGGGTACGGCGACACCAAGGTAGCGTTGCTGCCAGGGCGGCTCGTACATTTCCAGGGTGGCAATATCGGCAACTCCCTCGGTGAAAATATCGCTGTCGGGCCAGTCCGCGAAGGCCGGGCGGGTTCGAATGGCGGCGAGGTGAATTGCATGGCCCGTTTCGTGTAGCAATTCCGCCAGATTGTCGAGCCCGCCGCCCTGGTAGCTTGCGAAAACCCAGGGCTCGGCGGTCGTCCAGGCGCCGTCTTCGAGGCGAGGTCGGCGACCAAAGGTCGTGAACGCGACAGGGTCCTTGCTCGGCCGCGGCTCGAGGTCGTAGCGCAGTTGCAAGGCGAGCGGATCGGCCCCCAGGTCGCGGTAAAAGCGGTCGTTGATCGCCCGCAGGGCGTCCAGGGGTATCGCTTCACTCAACGCCCGGCTGCTGCGGCCGGTGTTGTAGGCAAATTCCCAGGGCTCGATCGCCGTGTCGGGGGTGATATCATGCCACTTCTGCAGCACTGCCATCATCCACTTCTCCATCACAGCAGGCTGAATGCCAATGGCCCGCACTGATGCCCCCAATACTTCACCCTCGCTCTGCATCCGTGCTGCGTTCAGGCGTACCAGCGTTCTGTAGGGACTCTGTGGCCCATTATCGCCATTTACCGATACCCAGACTGGCTCCAGGGCCCGCCACAAACTCTC
>CAYTDW010000669.1:0-2332 GCA_964436585.1 uncultured Halioglobus sp.
TCACCCGCTTCGAGAACCTCGCCCGCGGTTCCTACGACAAGGGCTGACATCCCGCCATGCCCAAGACCAGCCTCCTGCCCCTGTTAGCCAGCGGCGAGTTCTGTTCGGGCCAGGTCCTGGCCGACGCCCTGGGCGTCAGCCGGACCGCGGTGTGGAAGCAGCTGAACGCACTGGCGGATTACGGCCTTGAGATCGAGTCGGTGAAGGGGCGCGGTTACCGCATTCCCGGCGGCATCGACCTGCTGGACGCCGACCTCGTTCGATCCGCCCTCTCGCCGCAGGCGGCCGGTCTGCTTACCGGACTGCTGTTGCTGGACACCGTTGACTCCACCAATGCCGAAGCCATGCGCCAGGTGGAGGCCGGGGCGGGCGCCGGGCTCGCCTGCAGCGCTGAGCAGCAGAGCGCGGGCCGGGGGCGGCGGGGACGAGCCTGGATCAGCCCCTTTGCGCGCAATATCTACCTGTCGCTGGCCTGGCAGTATCACCAGGGCGCGGCGGCCCTGGAGGGCCTGAGCCTCGCGGTGGGGGTAGCGGTGGCGCGGGCGCTGGCCGCCAAACAGCTGCCGCCGGTGCAGCTGAAGTGGCCCAATGACATCGTTTACAAAGGCGCGAAGCTGGGCGGTATCCTGCTGGAAATGACCGGCGACGCGGCCGGTACCTGCCGGGTGATTGTCGGCGTGGGCCTGAATGTGGCCATGCCGGTGGCTGCCGCCTCCGCGATCGACCAGGCCTGGACCGATATCGACAGCATGCTCGAACCCGGCGGACGGCGCCCCGGGCGCAATGTCCTGCTGGCGTCCCTGCTCAACGAGTTGCTGCCGCTGCTGGCTAGCTTCGAGCAGCAGGGCTTCGGGCCCTGGCGTGAGCAGTGGCAGGCCCTGGATGCCTTTGCCGGTGAACCGGTGGTGTTGCATACCGGCGCCCGGGATCTCGCGGGCATTGCCCGAGGCGTCGACGAGCGCGGGGCCCTGCAACTGGAGACCGCCGCCGGGGTCCAGTCCATCTATGGCGGCGAGATTTCCCTGAGGCGCGCGCCGTGAAACTGGCCCCGCGCTGCCTGCAACTGGACGTCGGCAACAGCGGCGCCAAATGGCGCCTGCTGGAGGACGGACTGGTCACTGCCAGGGGCACGTACCTGGCCGGGGACGAAAACTCCCGGGCGGAGCTGCTCGACTGCGCGCCGGCGCTCTCGCAGGTCTGGGTTGCCAGCGTGGCGGGTGCTGAAGCCGAGGCCGTTCTGGTCGCGATGTTGGCGGGTCGTTGGGGCGTACAGCCCTGGTTTGCCCGCAGCACGGCGCGGTGCGGGGCAGTGCGCAGCAGTTACCGCGAGCCCGCGCGCATGGGGGTGGACCGCTGGCTCGCCATGCTGGCGGCCTGGCAGCGGGCGCAGGGCAGGGTGTGGGTGGTGGATGCCGGTTCCGCCCTGACCCTCGACCTGCTCAGTGACAGCGGCCGCCACGAGGGCGGCTATATTATTCCCGGCCCCACCCTGATGGAGCGCGCCCTGCTGCAGGACACCGACCGCGTGCGTTTCGCCGAAGCGGCGGGCTATGACCTCGCCCCCGGCGCGTCCACCGCGGAGGCAGTGCGCCACGGCATCGCCCTGGCCCAGGCCGGCGCCCTCGCGCTGGCACTGGATCGCGCCGGGCCCGCCCCGCCCCGGGTGTTTTTCTGCGGCGGCTGGGGCAGGACCCTCATGGGCTTGCTGGATCGCGGTGGCGAGTACCTGCCGGACCTGGTGTTCGAGGGCCTGGAGATTCTGGCGGCAGCGGCTGATTGAGACCGATTGACCAGTCTGCCTGGCGGCTGCGCTCAGCCCGCCCTCGCCAGCGCCCGGCTCAGGAACGGCAGGCTGCGCTCCATGCGGTAATCGATGCCCGAATGGGTGTCGTCGAACTCCTCGTAGACATGCTGGATCCCGTGCCTGGCCAGCTCGGCTGACAGCAGCCGGGTGCCGTAGTGGATGTGGTACTGATCGCGCCAGCCGCAATCGACAAAGATGCCGCGCAGGGTGCGCAGGTTGGCCCGGTACTTCCTGACCATGTGAATCGGGTCGTGCGCCAGCCAGCGTTTCCAGCGCGCGGGGATCAACTCGCCGGTCTCCAGGTTGAACGGGAGCATGAAGCCGTTGGGGGCCGCGGGGTCCGGGTCGTAGCTGGCGGCCATCGCCAGGTTCATCAGGCACATGACCTCCTTTCCCTCGGGCTTCTCCTTCGCCCAGAACGCCTCCAGGAAACGCCTGACCCGGCCGTCGTCCAGGCCGGGCCGCAGCTGCGCCGCAGCCGCGCCGACATCGATGGGCCCGGCCTTGCGGGCCGGGCGGCGGTACTTC
>CAYTDW010000670.1:0-2326 GCA_964436585.1 uncultured Halioglobus sp.
ACCTGATCAGCCAGGCCTATATCCCCGAGTACCAGGTGCGCTGGCGCTGGCGAAAAAACAGCATCGCGATCTGGGACAATCGCAGCACCCAGCACTACGCGGCCATGGACTACCAGCCCTGCCACCGCAAGATGGAGCGGGCCGGAATCATCGGCGACGCGCCGTTCTGATCAAAGTGCGGCAGCCCGGTCCCAAGCGAACCGGGACGCCGCCGACTTCCAGGAATCACCAGTCGTGGCCATGCCTCCGCCCACCGTCGATACCGGCCCGGCCACCCATGTGCCGCGCTCCTATGCCTGGGTCGTGTTCGCCCTCACTTTCGGCCTGCTGATTTCCGACTACATGTCGCGGCAGGTCCTGAACGCGGTCTTTCCAATGCTCAAGGCCGACTGGCTGCTCACGGACGCCCAGCTCGGTTCCCTCAGCGGGGTGGTCGCGCTCATGGTCGGGCTGCTGACCTTTCCCTTGTCGCTGGCCGCAGACCGCTGGGGCCGAATCCGCAGCCTGACCCTGATGGCGGTGCTGTGGAGCCTCGCGACGCTGGCCTGCGCCGTGTCGCGCAACTACCAGGAGATGTTCGTGGCCAGGCTGCTCGTCGGGGTCGGGGAGGCCGCCTACGGCAGCGTCGGCATCGCGGTCGTGCTCAGCGTGTTCCCCCGGCACCTGCGCGCGACCGTGACCAGTGCGTTCCTGGCCGGGGGCATGTTCGGTTCGGTGCTGGGCATGGGCCTGGGCGGCGTGCTCGCCGAGCACTTCGGCTGGCGCGGCTCCTTTGCCGGCATGGCGATAATCGGCCTGGTGCTGGCCGCGGCCTACCCGTTCATAGTGCGCGAGTCGCGGATAGGGACCAGTCCCGGGCGATCCAACTCCGGGCCGGCCACGCCCGCCGGGTCACGTCGCGGCTTGCGGCAGTCGCCGCTGTGGAGCCTGTTCTCGACGCGTTCGGTCATCTGCGCCTACATCGGCAGCGGGCTGCAGCTGTTTATCAGCGGCGCGCTGCTGTCCTGGATGCCGAGCCTCCTCAACCGGTACTACGGGATGGAGCCCGACCGCGCCGGTTTGATGGCTTCGCTGTTCGTGCTGTGCAGCGGCGCGGGCATGATTCTGTGCGGTGTGCTGAGCGATCGCCTTTGCCGGGACCTGCCCGGCCGCAAAATAGCACTCGCAATCGTTTACTGCGCCCTCTGCTGCGTGCTGCTGCTGCTGGGGTTTCACCAGGCGCCGGGTACGGCGCAGCTGCTATTCGTCGGCGCCGGCATGTTCGTCGCGGCGGGGACCACGGGGCCGGCGGGCGCGATGGTTGCCAACCTGACCCACCCGCTGATCCACGGCACGGCATTTGCCACACTCACCCTGGCCAACAACCTGCTCGGGATGGCCCCGGGGCCCGTCCTGACCGGTGTGGTCGCGGACCGGGTGGGCCTGATGGCCGCGCTGCAGTGGCTGCCGCTTATGAGTGTGGGATCCATGCTCGTGTTTCTGGTTGCGCATCGTACCTACCACCGGGACCTGGATAGGATCGCGGTATTCACCGCCACCATGTCGACACGGGCCGCGCAATGACTGTTGAGGAGAATTTTTCATGACCAGTAGCACGCTGGCTGCCGCGCGGCAGCGCACCCTGGACCTGTGGCCGGGACTACTGGTCAGCCTGATGGTGGCGGCAGCAGCCAATTTTCTGGCGGAGCACTACCGGGCACCGCTGATGCTGTTCGCGCTGCTGCTTGGCATGGCGCTGAATTTTCTCGCCGGCAACGACGCCTGCAAACCCGGTATCGAGTTCGCGTCGCGCACGCTGCTGCGGATCGGGGTTGCCCTGCTGGGCATCCGCATCACCTTCGAGCAGATCGCCGCGCTCGGCTGGGAACCGGTGGCGCTGGTGGTGGGTGCGGTCGTGGTGACGATCCTGGTCTCGATGGCGGCGGCGCGGGCGATGGGCTTCAACACCCTGTTCGGGTTGCTGAGCGGCGGGGCGACGGCGATCTGCGGGGCCTCTGCGGCGCTGGCGCTGTCGGCCGCGCTGCCCGCCCATCCGGGCAAGGAGCGGGCGACACTGTTCACGGTGATCGGTGTCTCCGCACTGTCGACGCTCGCCATGATCGTCTACCCGATGCTGGTCCGGTGGTTCGGCCTCGACACCCAGCAGGCCGGTATCTTCCTCGGGGGCACCATCCACGATGTCGCCCAGGTGGTCGGCGCCGGCTACAGCATGTCCCCGGAGACCGGGGATACGGCGACCGTGGTCAAGCTGCTGCGGGTGGCGATGCTGCTGCCGGTGATCGTCGCCGCGGCCCTGATCACCCGTGCCAGGGGTGGCGACACTCCC
>CAYTDW010000671.1:0-2323 GCA_964436585.1 uncultured Halioglobus sp.
CAATCGTCACCCAGTTCATCCCGCCGGCGACAATATCACCCTTCCCCGGCGCCCGTGCACTCCTGCTACAATGCGCGCTTTACCGCAGCTCGGGAGACGGGTTTGATCAAGCATATTGTGTGCGGCATCGGGTTCGCGCTTGCGCTGTCGTCGATGGCGGGCGCTGCCAGGGCCGAATTGGTCCAGGACCTGTACTCAGCCGAGGTGGCGGTAGCCGACCAGTCGGCGGCGGAACTGGCCCGGGCCGCTCGGCAGGGGCTGTCCGACGTGCTGGTGAAGGTGTCCGGCAGCACCCAGGTCCTGAGCAACCCGACCATCTCGACGGCGCTGGGGGATGCCAGGAACCGGGTAGAGCGGTACTCCTACCAGAAGGGTCCGGGCGTTCCTCCACAAACGTCGGTGAAGTTGTTGTTCGACGGTGCCTATGTCACTGGCCTGGTGGTCGGGGCGGGAGCGCCTATCTGGACCGCGAACAGGCCCGCGGTGCTGGTGTGGCTGGTGATCGAGGATGCCGCCGGCCGCCTGTTTCTCAATGCCGCCACGGCACCCGCGCTGATGGCGGCGGTGCAGAGGGAATTTGCCCGCCGTGGCGTTCCGATCCAGCTGCCGCTGCATGACGCAGCGGATTCCGCGGCCCTGACCCCTGACCAGGCCTGGAACCTGGATGATCCGGCGCTGGTGCCCGCCTCGGCTCGCTACCAGCTGCGGGATATCCTGGTGGGTCGGGTGTCCCTGCTTGAGGGCGGTGGTGCCACGGGGGAGTGGAGTTTCCTCCAGGGTGACAACCGGGTCCGGCGCACCTCCACCGTGGCAAGTGAAGAACTTTTCGTGCGCGACGGCGTGGCGCTGGTGGCCGAAACCCTCGCCGCACGCTATGCGGTGGCGGCGTCGTCCACGGGCGGCAACGTTTCCCTGGCGGTGAGCGGGGTGACGAGCTATGCGGATTACGCGGCGGTGATTACCTGGCTCGAGGGCCTTGAGTTGGTCGAGCGGGCCAATGTGGCATCGGTGCGCGGGGATACCGTAACCCTGAACCTCAAGGCCAAGGCGGGGGCGGCCCAGCTGGCCGCCATTATTGAGCTCAACCAGCGGCTGGTTCCGGTTCCCGCCGTTGGCCCGGGGCTCGCTGGCCCGGGGCCCAATGACACTGGGCTCGTCGGCGCGGTTCCTGCTGTTGTCCCGGGGCTCGCTGGCCCGGTTCCCGCCGTTGGCATGGGGCTCGTTGGCCCGGGGCCCGAACTGAGCTACCAGTGGCAGAAATAACACCCGAGGCGCCGCTGCGCTATCGCTGGCCACTCGCCCTGGTGGCCGGCGCCCTCGGCGCGCTGCTGTTCTATTTACTCCAACCGATTCTGTCGCCGTTCGTGCTGGGAGCCCTGGTCGCCTACCTGGGCGACCCGCTGGTGGATGCGCTCGAGCGGCGCGGACTGAGTCGCGCCCTGGGCGTGGTGGTGGTTTTCGTTGTCTTTACCCTGCTGGTGGCCCTGGCCATGATTCTCGCGGTGCCGATGCTGCTGCACCAGCTCGATCTGCTGGTGGCCAAGATCCCGGCAATCTATAGCTGGTTTGCCAACGAGGCCCTGCCCTGGGCGCAGCAACGATTCGACCTGACCATGGAGCGGCTGCCCCGGCTGGATTGGTCCGGACAGCTGGCCGAACACTGGCAATCCCTGGGCAGGATTACGGCCCGGACCCTGGTGCAGGTGTCTGGCTCCGGCGCCAGCCTGTTGCTTGGCCTGGCCAACCTCGCACTGGTGCCGGTCGTGGCGTTTTACCTGATGCGTGACTGGGACCACCTGATAGAGAAGGGCCTGCATGTGCTGCCGGTGATCTGGCAGGGGAAGGTGGCGCAGGTCGCCGGCGAGGCCGACGAGGTGGTGGGCGCCTTCCTGCGGGGCCAGTTTGTGGTGATGTGTACGCTCGGCGTGTTTTATGGCTTCGGCCTGTGGCTGGTTGGCCTGCAACTCGCCCTGTTGCTGGGGGTGATAGCGGGCCTGGCCAGCCTGGTGCCCTACCTCGGTTTTGCGGTGGGGGTCCTGGCATCCTGCATTGCGGCGTATGCCCAGTTCGGGGAATGGACCGTGCTGTTCTGGGTGCTGCTGGTGTTCGGCGCCGGCCAGGTACTGGAGAGCATGGTGCTGACTCCGATACTGGTAGGGGATCGCATCGGCCTGCACCCGGTCGCCGTTATTTTCGCCCTGATGGCGGGCGGACAGCTGGCGGGGTTCGTCGGCGTGGTGTTGGCACTGCCGGTTGCGGCGGTCATCGCGGTGTTCCTGCGACACGCACTCGATCACTACCGGGCCAGCGACATCTACGGCGG
>CAYTDW010000672.1:0-2322 GCA_964436585.1 uncultured Halioglobus sp.
CTTGAAGCAGGCAGGGGTTCCCACGCTGATTGTTGGCGATCTTAAGCAGGCGATCATGGGATTCCAGGGTGCGGATCCACGCCTGTTCGAGGCGCTGATCGCGACCCATCGCAAACGCCTGGCGCCGCTGACTGAGAACTGGCGGTCACAGCCGCCGTTGATGGAGACCATCAACGCCGTCGGATCGGCTCTTTTTGGGGTGGATTACGATGCGCTGACGCCCATGGGGGCGCCCTCACACTTGACCCCGCTGGAAGCCGTGTCCTTCGCAGACAAATTCAAACGGGGCGACGAACATTGTGTGCGCGCCGCCTGGGTGGGGGAGCGCCTCAAGGCACTGCTGGCAGACAGCTCCCAGGTGGTGATCGATCGAAGGACCCAACAAGCGCGGCCCATGTGCGGCCGGGATATCGCCATACTCTGCCAGCGCCACAACACCCTCGAAAAGTATGCCCAGGTGTTGCGGGCCCAGGGGTTGCGTGTGCGCTTGTCGGAGGGGGGTTGGTTCCAGTCTCGCTGCGTACAGCTGGCCTGGTATGGGTTGTCCTATGTCGCCAAACCCGAGGATAAACATGCCGCATTGTATCTCGCGGTCACCGAGCTGGGACGCTCGACCCTGGAGGCGGGTCTGAAGCAATTGATTCAACAGGGGCGGGTGACCGATCCGCTGCTGGAGCGGTTGGATGTGGTGGCGGACTCGGGGGCGGACCGGACCGTGTACGCACTGGTGTGCGATGTTATCCGGGCGATGTCGCTGTATGACGAGGTGGCGGGGTGGCCCGATGGGGTCCAGGCTCGCGCCAACCTGCTGCGCCTGGAGGCCGAAGCGGGCGAATTCATGAACGCCAATCGTGAGGCCAGGACCAGTGGCGGATTTTATGGTGATGGGCTGGCGACCTTCCAGGCCTGGCTGGCCGCCAAGATCGACAACAGTGACAAGGACAAGCAGCCGGCACCTCGGGTGCTGGATGAAGACGCCATTGAGCTGGTCACCTGGCACGCCGCCAAGGGGCGCGAGTGGCCAGTGGTGGTGGTGGGAGAGTTGGATCGGGTGGTCAAGCCTCGGTTGCCGGCATTCAATGTGGGCTATGAGGACTTTGGTGATCTTGACCGTCTGCTTGAGCGGGCGCAGGTCGAGTTCTCACCGCAGTTTGCCGCGCCGGAGAGCACCGAGAAGTTCGCGGCCCTGTTACAGCAGCTGGCGGAGGTGGAAACCCGGCGGCTGTAATACGTGGCTCTGACCCGGCCGCGCGAGAAGCTGATCCTCGAGTGGCCGTCGTACCTCGATGGCAAGGATGCGGTGACGCCCTGGTCGATCCTGACCACGGCGGGTATGACCCTGACCGACAACCAGCTGGCCGTGGCCGGGGCCTGTTTTGACATTCAGGTGGCGATGGGTGCCGCCGATTTGCCGGATGACCTGGATCTTCAGGCCGCGGCCATTACAGTGGACATGTCCACCATCGGACGGGGCGCGATTGAACGTCGAACGCTGCCCACTGGCTTGACCCCTGACAGTGTTTCCCCCTCGACCCTGGACACGACACCAGGCAAGCCCGGGCCGCTCACGTCCGAGGTGTACGCGCAGCCATTGCGGATCGATTCAACCCTGCCCAGTATCGAGCTGGGTACCTGCCTGCATCGGTACTTTGAAGTCCTCGGGGCCCGCCCCGAAGCGCTGGACGCATTGGTGGCCATTACCTGCAGTGAGGGTTTTCCAGCTGCTAGCGCACAGGCCGTGGCGCGGCAGGTGGCACTGTTTGAGGGATGGTTGCAATCGCACTTCGCTCCCGTCGCCGTTTACCGGGAGCTGCCGATCCTTTGCCTGACCCAGGACCAGTCCGTCATGAGCGGCATCATCGATTTGGTGGTGGAGACGGCTCAGGGCGTCTGGGTGATCGATCACAAGTCAGACCAGGTGGAGGATGCTGTGGCCGGCTATGGCACCTACCGCATCCAGTTGGAAGCGTATGCGGATGCCCTGCGTCAGCAGGGCAAGACGGTGCTCGGCACAGGGGTGCATTGGATCCGCCGGGGGGAGGTGGTGCTGGAGCCGGTTCAGCGCAGGGCGTCACATGCAGGGGGTGCCGAGTGATATCCCGGTCGGGCCGGGCCCGTGTCGGCAGGGGACGAGCGGCGTCCGCCAGCGTCTTTGCGCCAATAGATGATACACATCAGCGTTTCTTGCCCGGCGTTGGGTACACTGTGACCTTGCCAGATCGTCGGCGCCAATGACTAATAAAAAAACAAGGATCGTTTAGCGATGGGTTTCGCCGTTAATTTTGGTTCGCGGACCGAATAGCACCCCCGTATGGCTTTCTT
>CAYTDW010000673.1:0-2316 GCA_964436585.1 uncultured Halioglobus sp.
TGTCAATGCCGAAGTAATTCTCCCCATTAGTGCCGAAGTAAAATTCCCCACCCCTGGTTAAAAGGTAATCAATTAGAATTCGTTCCCGTAATCAGCTTTCCGGGGTCGTCCACGCCGCCTTGTTGGCAGGGTTTCCGATTCCTGGCGGCGCCCTTTCATCGATTCCGGCACCAATTCAGCATGCTCCCGGAGCCGGTATGAATGGCCCTCGATTTCAACCACGATGGCATGGTGGAGGAGCCGGTCCAGCAAGGCAGCGGCAATCACGTTGTCACCGAAGATCTCGCCCCAGTCCTTGAAGCCCCGGTTCGAGGTCAGGATCATCGCCCCCTTCTCATATCGGGCATTCACCAGTTGGAAGAACAGGTTGGCGCCGGCAGGTGTGATCGGTAGATAGCCTACCTCGTCCACAATCAGCAAAGCCGCGCGGTTGAAGTAGCGGACCCGGTTGACCAGGTTGCCCTCCCGTTCGGCCTTGGTGAGTGACGTAATCAGCTCGGTCAGCGTGGTGAAGTACACGCTCTTGCCCGCCTTGATGGCTTCCATGCCCAGCGCCAGTGCCAGGTGGCTCTTTCCTACACCCGGCGGTCCCAGCAGGTGGACGCTCTGGTGGCGGTCGATGAAGCCCAGCTGTGCCAGGGTCAGAATCCGGTTCCGGTCCAGGCTGGGCTGGAAGGAGAAGTCGAAGGAATCCAGTGTTTTGACCTGGGTCAGCCTGGCCGTCATGCGGGCGGCCTTGATGCGCCGGGTTTCCCGGTTGGCGCACTCGTCATTCAGCAGGACATCAATAGCCTCCAGCACGGTTAATTTGCCCTGCTCGACCCGGGCCATGGTGTCATCCAGGACCTCCAGGGCGCAGGCGAGCTTGAGCTGGACCAGGTGTTGGCGCACCCGCGCCAGGGTAGCCGGGGCGTTCATAGCACGTCCCCCGCGGCCAGTGATCGACCCACCGCCTCATAGACCGCCAGCGAACGCTGCGGCACGGTTTGGCCCGGGATCAACAGGGTGAGCTCCTCCCGTCCTCCCGGTGGCAACAGGGTCCTGGGTGGCCGATGGTGGCGGTGACCGCGCTGGACCTGCCGTTGCCCACGACCGGTTAACAGGGCATGAACGGCGATCAGGCGTCCCTCCTCGAAGATACGTACCTCGTTCGGGTATTGTTGCACTTCCACCTTGCGGGACCGGGTGGTGTCCGGGACGCTGTAGTCGTTGCCGCCGACCGAGACCATGCCGTCGCGGGTGACCCGTCGCTCGAGGTCGAGCACCTGGTTAAAGGCATGGGTGGGCAAGGGCTTGAGTTGCGGCTGCTCCTCGACAAAGGCTTCACTGACCACCCGGCGGGTGGTGCCATGCACGCGGGCATTGGCGATGGTGTGCCGCCAGTCGTCCAACTGGGCGTTGAGGTCTTCCATATCGTAGAACGTGCGTCCCAGGAAGAAGTCCTGTCGGATATACCGGAACGGGCGCTCCACCTTGCCCTTGGTCTTGGCCCGGTAGGGCTTGCACGCCCGGGGACGGAATCCGTAATGGGCCGCCAGCGAGAGCAGGGTTGGGTTGTAGTGGATGCCCTGGTCATCCTCGCCGATGACGGCAGTCTTCATCCGGTCGTAGAGAATCTCGCTGGGAATACCGTCCAGTTCATCGAACGCGGCCATGTGGCACCGCACCACCTCATCCAGTGTCTGGCGCCAGACGAAGCGACCGAACAGGTAGCGGCTGTACCCGAGCACCAGGGAGAATAACCAGATGACCCGCACCTGGTCTGGCTCACACTGGAAGCGGACCTTGAACTGGGCAAAATCGACCTGCGCCTGCTTCCCGGCCGGCGTCTCAAAGCGCTGCTCGAAGGCCTGGCTGGAAGAGGGTCGAATCTGGCGCAGATAATCGGTCACCATGCTGTAGCCGCCGGTAAAGCCCAGATCGCGGATTTCCCGGAGCAGGCGGGACCCGGAAAGGTCCGGATACCGTGCGATACGCTGATCAAGATAGGGCTGGAAGGCATCCAGCTTGGTGGGTCTGGGTTGTCTGGGGCCGTAGGTTGGCACCGATAACCCCTGGTGCAGGTATTTGCGAACCGTTTTGCGATCCAGTCCGACGCGCTGTGCGATGGCCTGGATGGACAGCCCCTGGTCCTTCAGATCGTGAATCATGAACAACTCCCCCAATGACAGCACGATACGGTCCTCCGCTACACGATGTGGTAGTGGAAGGGTCGTGCTGGACTGACAAATCGACAAGCTCAAATGCCTGTCTCCCGTTTAGGGGTGGGGAATTTTACTTCGGCGGTTTTGGGGTAGTTTTACATCGGCGGTTACA
>CAYTDW010000674.1:0-2314 GCA_964436585.1 uncultured Halioglobus sp.
ACGGCTTTGAGTCCTCGGCGTCCTGGGCGCTGGGCAAGGGTCCTTACGACGGCGAAACCAGGTTCGAGTACACGCGCCACGGTCCCGCCGAACTCGAACCCGCCTATCGCTGCCCGGAGGGGGCCAGGCGCCAGTGCGACGCCAGCAGTGTGTGCATCGCGGCCAACGGCAGCCCGGTGGACCCGGTGTTCGATACCTATCCCGGCGCGAACGCCGGTGGCATGCGTATTTCCGCTTTGCGCACTGGCCCCCTCTGCGCCGGCGGCGAGACGGTGTGTGAGCAATCCGCGAATATTCGCCTGACCGGGGCTGACACCTGTGCCGGAGGTGACTGCACCCGCTTTGGGATGGAATTCGACTACGTCAACGCCGACCCGTCGGCACCGCTGGAGTGCTCTACCTCCACGCGGGGCGGGGACGACGATTTTGTCGGCGACCTGATCAAGCTGGGCGGGGATGCGATCTCGACCCGCAGTGGCAGCACCGATGACGCGGCAGCCAGCGGTTCCGGCGGCGAGGACGGCGACGGTATGGCGCAACTGCTGGGCATGTTCGGCAAGGTGATCGCCAGCGCAGATTCACCGGAAGATGTCCAGATCTCCATGACGGTGGCAGATGAAAACGGTAACACCACGACCGTCGGCAGCGAGCCCGCCAACGGGCCAGCGCCGATTCCCAGCAGCGTCGCCCTGCCCGCGGCGAACGGCCACCTGGTCGTGCCGATGTACCAGTTGGCGTCCAGCTCGAAACCTGGGGTTGTGAAGGAGCGCCGGGTCACGTGCAAGCACAAGGGGCAACCGGTTCTGGAAACCGTTTTTGTGCTGCAGTAAGTGGCACCGGTACAGTTCGCTCAATTCCGGGTAAGTTACCGCCAAATCCCGACAACCAGTCGGGAACCGTTGGACAGGCGCCTAGGCGGCCGGTAGCGGCTTGCGCAGGGTTCGGTAAAGCCGCGTAAATACCAGTAGCGACGTCACTGTGATCCCGACGATCAGGCTCTCCCAGAACGCGACGGTGCCTTGCAGCGCGTTATCCGCCTGGATGATCCCGCGCCAGTAACCCAGGGGCAGGGTGATCAGCCAGTAAGCCAGGCAGAGCGCGAAGAAGGCGAACCGGGTGTCCTTGAAGGCGCGCAGGCAATAGCTCGCGGCCACCTGGGCTGAATCGATCAGGATAAACAGGGCGGCCAGGCGGACGAGGATCACGGCCACCGCCGCAATATCCGCGTCGCTGGTGAAAAGACTGACGAGTAATGCGGGAGAGGACAGGAGGATGGTCATGCCCAGCAGGCCCACCAGCACTGTCATGGCGGTGCCGCAGCGGATGGACAGGGTCAATGCCGCGCGATCGCCGGCACCAATCGCATGCCCCAGGCGGATCGCCAGGGCCGAGCCAAAACTGATCAGGGGCATGTAGACGACATCCCACATACTGAACGCCACCTGGTGAGCGCCCATGGCGACCTCACCGAGGGTTGCGATGCACAGGGCGATCACCGAGAAGAAGGCGATTTCCATAAACAGGGTGAAGCCCAGGGGCAAGCCGAGGCGGACGATTGCGCCGATGGCGTCCAGGCGCGGCGCCACCAGCCGCCACGGGGGCAGGTAGCGCCGCAGTCCCTCGGCACGCGTCATATAGAAACACAGCACCGCCGCACCCAGCCACATGGAGAATGCGGTGGCCCAGCCACAACCGGCCGCGCCCAGCTCCGGCAATCCCCAGCGACCGTACATCAGGGCGTAATTGAGGGGGATATTGGCGAGGAATGTCAGCACGCTGGCCACAGCGAAGGGTCGCATGATCCCGATGCCCTGGCTGTGGCAGCGCAGGGCTTCGAACAGCGCCGCCGCCGGCAGGCCGATAGCCACCGCCTGCAGATAGTCGAGGCTCTTGGCGGCGGTGGTCGGATCGAGCCCGAGCAGGTCGAGCAGCGGCGCGGCGCCAAAGCAGATCGGCCCCACCACCAGTCCCAGCGCCAGCGCCAGCCAGAGGGCCTGGGGCAGCGAATTGCGTATTTCGTCCGTCCTGCCAGCGCCGGCGTGCTGGGCGATGATGTAGGTCGCCCCCAGGCTGACGCCGATGACGAACAGGTAGAGCGGCAGCCATATGTTGTAGCCGATGGCGACCGCCGCCAGGTCGCTGGCGTGGTAGTGCCCGGCCATGATGGTGTCCACCACGCCGGTACCTATCTGAGCCAGTTGGGCGATGACCATCGGCCAGGCCAGCGCCAGCAGGGCGCGGCTCTCGGCAATGATTACAGTCAGTCCGGGTGATGCCATGCGATTGATCGGCTGGGGTGGCTGCGGTTCCTTAC
>CAYTDW010000675.1:0-2306 GCA_964436585.1 uncultured Halioglobus sp.
AACACGTTGCTCGAGCAGGCTGGCGGGGAAGCCGATGGCGTTCTCGCCGCGGGTCTTGTTAAACCGGCAGTCCAGCAGTTTCCTCACCTGGGGAAGATCGCGTTCGCAGGGATCCACGGCCAGGTTGACGTAACTGGGGCGGAATCCCTTCCCCCCCACCATGCGCAGTAATTTCAGGTTGAGAAGGGCGGCCTTGTAGTTCGCCTGGTGGTTGGTGCCGAGGTCCGCCCCGACGCTCCAGCGGATCTCCGCGCTGTCTTCACCTTCCACCAGTTCAATCACGGCATCCGGGGAATGGACCACGGGAATATATTCTATGAAACTGAGGATTGAATCCCTCACCCTGGGGGCGGCCCGGCACAGGGTAGTCACACACCCGAATACCTCCGGGTCCTGAAGCTGCGCCAGCTGCAAGCCGAACAGGGGGGCATTCAGGGAGGCGCTGCTATATTCAAACAGGTCCACCACCGACTTGCAGTCGATAAAATGCTCCGGATCGCGAATGACCCCGGGGTCGATTTCATGGCGCTCCAGCAGCGGGATGGGGTTCGCTCCAAGGCTGCGGACCAGCTCCGGGAACCCGGCGAGATTGCCGCTACGCATCTGGTGGCCGGCCGGTATCGAATCGAGCGGCCCGTCAAGGCTGTAAAAGGAGCTGTCACCCATGGTGTTTTCCTGCTCTCATCTCTCTTCCCGGGCGGGACGGGAGGGGGGTTGCACCAACTGTCTATAATAGCACCTGAGATGTCGGGAATAAACGACACTGTTGTGTTCCAATGAGATTCCAATAATAAGGTGGAGCGGTCATGAAGAACTATAAATTGCTGATAGAGGAAGCAAAGCAGTACATACGTTACGACAAGGACAAGGCCACTAAAATTGCCTGGCTGACCTTTGACCGCCCGGAGGCGCAAAACGCCACCACGGCCGGCATGCGGCAGCTGTACGCGGACTACATCCACCGGGCCAATACCGATGATGATGTGAAAGTGCTGGTCATCCGTGGAGAGGGCGAGGATTTTGGTTCCGGTGGCGATCTGCCGGAGCAGGCGGACATGCTGTCGGAGTCTGACGAGGACGTGGACCTGCGCTGGGAGATCGGGATCGATGACCCGGATGTAAAGTATCCCCCCAAGAAGTCTTACCGATTCCTGCATAACCTCACGGATCACTATTCCAAGGCGCGCGCCGGCTGCAGGCCACTGCAGGAGTTCAAGAAAATCAGCATCGTCGAGGCCAAGGGCTATTGTTATGGCTGGCATTTTTACCAGGCCGGGGATGCAGACATCGTGGTGTCCTCCGATGACGCCCTGTTCGGACACCCGGCATTTCGCTATGTGGGCTGGGGACCCAGGCTGTGGACCTGGATCGAGATGATGGGCCTGCGCAAATTCGAGGAAATGCTGTTCACAGGGCGACCTTTTACCGCCCGGGAGATGAAAGAATGCAACAACTTCATCAACAGCGTGGTGCCGCGTGAAGAGCTCGAAAAGGAGACACTGAAGTACGCCATGGCCTGCGCCCGGACCCGCCCGACCGACACCGTGCAGGCCCAGAAAACCTTTATCGAGATGTACAAGCAATATCGGGGGGAGTACCTGGGCAGCGTGATGACCGGCTGGCTGGAGGGCATGCTGCCGCTGATGCAGAACGACCGGGTTGACGATGTGCAGCTGGGGGAAAATGTCTTCAGCGAGGGCCTGAACAACATCGTCAAGAATAACGATATGAACTACCCGCCGGAATGGCGCCTGAGCCGCTCGGGCAGGAAAAAGCCATAGACCTTTTTCGAATCGCAATTCCGCAAAGCGAACGCATTTGAGAGAGATGCCCCCATGTCCTTTGAGTTGAACCGGAAGCTCGCCGCCCGGCGGGATCCACTGCCCACGTCTGACACCGTGGACCCGGTGACCGCCGACATCATTCGCGGCGGCATGGAAACTATCTGCTTCGAGGCGGCGACCCACCTGGGGCGGGCGGCCTCATCGGCGATTATCAACCAATCGAACGAGCGCAATGGCAGCATCGTCGATGCCCACGGTCGCCTCGCCGCGGGAGCGATTGGGACACCCCACCTGACCTTCATCACCCAGTTGACCGTGCGCTACGGCCTGGAGCACGCCCACGATTACGACTGGGGGCCGGGGGATGTGTTCCTCGGCAACGACCCGGACCATGGCGGTGGCCACCTGCCCGACTACAATGTCTACGCGCCGGTGTTCGACGACGAGGGCGAATTGATCCTCGTCCAGTGCCTGCAGGCGCACCAGGGCGACACCGGTGGCAAGGACCCGGGGGGCTTTACC
>CAYTDW010000676.1:0-2301 GCA_964436585.1 uncultured Halioglobus sp.
GGAAGCGCAATTGACCGGCCTGATGCCGGACCGCAGCTACTACTACTCCCTGGGCGACTTCATCAGCCCCGACCAGGTGTTTCGAACCCCGCCGGACGTCAACCAACCCCCTGCCGACGGCAACACCCATATCCTGATCGTGGGGGATTCGGGCACCGTGACCGAGGACGGCCACGAGGGTGAAGCGGCCGCCGTGCTGGCGGGCTTTGAATCCTACAACACACACAGCGGCGGGGAAGCGGTGGACCTGTTCCTGGCCCTGGGTGACAACGCCTACCTGGCCGGTACCGATGAGCAGTGGCAACAGGCCTTTTTCGAACTCTACCCGGCGCTGCTGAAGAGTTCGCCGGTGCTTCCCACCATCGGCAATCACGAAATGGGCAATGGCCAGGTACCGCTATGCCTGGTGGCACCGAAACAGGCGGCCTGTACCGGCCCGGGTGGACCCGATATGTCCCTCATGATGCCCTACGGCGGCGTCAGCATCTCCAGCGACCCGGGTTCCTATGATGGCGATGGCGACATGAAGCCGGACCCCGGCGGCCTGCCCTACCTCACCATCTTCAGCCTGCCGACAGCGGGCGAAAGCGGTGGCGTGGCCAGCGGCACCGAGCAGTACTACTCGGTGGACTACGGCAACGTGCACATCGTGAGCCTCGACTCGCAGCTCACTGCCCGCGATGACACGTCCCGCAAAGCGATGCGGGACTGGTTGATTGCCGACCTGTCCAACAACAGCCGCGACTGGACCATCGTGATCTTTCACCACCCGCCCTACACCAAGGGCAACAACCACGATTCCGACGGCGCCGAAACTTTTATGTTCGGCATCGACAGCCCCGAGTTCTATCTGCGCGACGAGTTCACGGGGGTATTTGATCGCTATGGCGTGGACCTGGTCTACAGCGGACACGCCCATTCCTATGAGCGTTCCTACTACCTGCGCGGGCTAACCGGCACCTCAGACACCTTCGATGCCCGCTGTGGCGACCCGCGGCAGGACGCCTGCAACGCCGAGCTGAATCGGGCGGGCGCGCCCGCCACCGGGCAGGGCGCGGAGGCCTACCCGCAGCTGAGCGCCACCAGCGGCGGCGTCGATGACCGCGTCGTTTACACCGTGGCGGGCAGCTCGGGCAAGGCCGACGCGGCGACCGACCATTTGCTGACCGTCACCCTCGAGGACTGGCTGCGCCACCCCGCCCATATACCGCAGCCGCACAGCTGCGATGAGGCCGGCAACTGTCGCAACGGACTGGCGCTCAAAGGGTCGGTCGTCGTAGACGCGACAGCGGAGCGGCTGACCGCGAAATTTATCGACGTCAACGGCGATGTACTCGACCAGTTCACCATCACCCGCTAGACGTGGTCGGCGCGTGCCCGCCTTGTTGCAGCGGGCTGGTAGCACCGGGCGCGCGCTTGCGCTGGGCCTGCTGGTCCTGCTGCCGGGGCAGCGTCCGCTGTGGGCCCATCCCGGTGCGGAGGCCGCGCTGGCCTACTTCAACCAGGAGATCCGCTCCAGGCCCGGCGACCAGGCACTGTATATCCAGCGGGGAATCACCTATTCCAATGACGGCCAGTTGCCCCAGGCCCGGGCCGACTTCGAGCGGGCCGAGACATTGGGCGATCCGGTCCTGGTCGCCTTCGACTTCGGCGTGCTGCACTACCGCGGCGGGGATTTCGAGGCTGCGCGCCGCTCCTTCGATGCATTCCTGCGACAATTCCCGGACCACGCTCCCTGCCTGGAGTACCGGGCCCGCCTGTTGCATGACACCGGGGACTACCCGGCCGCGGTGGCGGACTTCAGGCGGCTGTTCGAACTGCAGGCGCGCCCCAACCCGGGACACTATATCTCCGCCGCCCAAATGCTGCGCGCACTGGGACCCGACGGCATCGACCAGGCCCTGGCCCTCATCGACCAGGGCGATGCAAAGCTGGGAACCACACCCCAGCTGCAGCGCTATGCCATGGAACTGGAACTGGCGCGGCAGCGCCCGGACCTAGCCATCACCAGACTGCGCTCGCTCGAGCCTCTGCTGGGCGAATCACCGGACTGGAAGGTCGACATGGGGCAACTCATGCTCGAGGTCGGCCAGGGGGAACAGGCAGCCACCCTGCTCGATGCTGCCGCATCGCAGCTGGACACACTGCGCATAACCCCCGCCCGCCTGGCACTGCAAAGGCGGCTCGAGGGCCTGCGCGGGCAGCTGCCCCGCTAGAAGTTGTAGCGGGCTGTCATGCCGAAAATACGCTCCGCGACGGTATTGGTCTGGGTGTAGGAGCCGCCGCTGACGGCGATATCGT
>CAYTDW010000677.1:0-2299 GCA_964436585.1 uncultured Halioglobus sp.
AACAATAAGCATATTCGGATACGGCACGAGCCCTTGCTGGTGCAGCCTCCGGGCCACCGCCCGCAGCGAGTCCCCAGGGCCAACATCGATGACAGCGCCCTCCACAGGCACCAGCAGCGGTTCCTGCCAGCGTCGCCCCAGCTCCTGGTACGCAAGGATGGCGCCCAGTATAGCGAGCAGGAGCAGCAGTAACAGCTTGCGGTTCACGCCTGCCCTCCCTGGTAGAGCCGATACAGCGCTTCGCAGGTGGAGTGGGAGTCCCAGCGTCGTTGCCGGTAGCGTGCGACCGGACGCAGGCCGAGCAGGCTGTTGCTATAAAACACCTCACTGGCATTCTCGAGCTGATCGATGGTGAGGGCTTGTTCCCGCACCTTCAACCCCAGCGCCGGCGCCCAGCGCCCCATGACGAGCTCCCGTCGGGTGCCCGCAATCCCACAAGCATCCAACCGGGCAGTCAGAAGCTCGTCATCCTGAACAATAAACAGATTGCCGGCGACGACCGAGACCACCCCACCCTGCTGGTCCAGCATCACCGCCTCGTCAACATCCGCCTCGCGGTATTCACGTGCCGCCAATACCTGCTCAAGCCGGTTGAGGTGTTTGATACCGGTCAGCGCGGGCTGCATGGCCCAGCGAACGCGGGCGAGCCCCAGGGTAGCAGGATCCGCCATGGTTGATGGCTTATCGCCGAGATTGGTAAGGCAGGCAATGATACGTGGCTTGGGGTCTGTCGGTGGGGCATAGCCCCGGGGACCCGCGCCCCTGGTAAGAGTAATGCGCAGAGCCGACCAGGGCCAGCCGCGCTCGCCGGCGGCAGCAGCGGCCAACCGCAACTGTTCAAGGACAGCAAGTTCGCATGCGGGAAACCCCAATGTCCCGCAACCGCGCCGGAGACGGGCCAGGTGCAGCTCTATATGGAGCGGGTGAGCGCCATGCAGCAGCAGGGTCTCAAATAAACCATCACCGAAATCGAGACCTCGATCGGGCAGCGGCAGCGCAGATTCCGGCACGCAATCGACCCATATTGCAGTCTCCCCGGACACGGGTTGTGCGCTCAATCCACCTTGGCAAATAGCAGGGAGCCGTTGGTTCCGCCAAAGCCGAAAGAATTGGAAAGGACACAGTCAATGGGCCGCTCCTGCGCCGTATTGGGCACATAGTTCAGGTTGCAGCCCTCATCGGGATTGTCCAGGTTGATAGTGGGAGGCGCAACCTGGTCGCGCAGCGCAAGGATGGAAAAGATAGCCTCAACAGCGCCGGCGGCACCCAGCAGGTGGCCGATCATTGACTTGGTCGAGCTCACTGCCACCTGCCCCGCGGCGTTGCCAAGGACGGTTTCTATCGCCCGGCTCTCCGCCAGGTCACCGGCGTTGGTGGACGTACCATGGGCGTTGATATAGCTGACCCTGTCTACTGCTATGCCTGCATCCCTGATGGCGTTCGACATGGCCGCCGCGGCACCCCTGCCGTCCTCTGGCGGCAGGGTCATGTGATAGGCGTCGCCGCTCATGCCAAAGCCAAGGATTTCAGCGTAAATCCTTGCCCCGCGCGCTTTCGCCATCTCGTATTCCTCGATCACGAGGACACCAGCACCGTCGCCCAGTACAAAGCCGTCCCGGTCCCGATCCCAGGGTCGGGACGCCGCCTCAGGATTTTCATTGCGTGTGGACAGTGCTCGCGCGGCGGCAAAACCTGCCAGACCCACCGGTGTTGTTGCCATTTCCGCGCCGCCCACCAACATGGCGTCAGCATCACCCATTGCAATCAACTTGGCGCCCAGGCCGATATTGTGCGTGCCGGAGGTACAGGCAGTCACCATCGCCAGGTTCGGTCCCTGCAAGTTGAACATCACCGACAGATTGCCCGAAATCATATTGATAATTGAGCCGGGCACAAAAAACGGTGAGATCTTGCGCGGCCCGGAGGTCCTTATAATTTCTGCATTTTTTTCGATCTGGCCTATACCGCCAATACCTGAACCGATGGCGCATCCGACCCGAGGGGCCAGTTCCTCGGTAATATCCAGCCCGCTGTCCCGCATGGCCTGGATGCCTGCCGCCATGCCGAACTGGACGAAGAGATCCATCTTGCGAGCGTCCTTGATGGGCAGGTACTGCTCAACATCGAAGTTCTTTACGCTGGCGCTGAAGCGCGTGCTATAGGCGGAAACGTCAAACCTACTTATCGCGGCAACACCGCTCTTTCCCGCCAGAATACCCTGCCAGGTCTCGACCACTGTGTTGCCGAGCGGGCTGAGGATTCCCATGCCCGTAACAACGACTCTTCTGCCGATCAACAC
>CAYTDW010000678.1:0-2295 GCA_964436585.1 uncultured Halioglobus sp.
CCAACACAATCACTGCCAGAACGGGAAGGTCATTGAGCAGTACGATGGGTTGGCCGTCCGCCGGAATCTGGACGGCGCCGAAGCAGATCCCCTCGGACAGGATGCCATCGATGTCGCAGGCTATGGCCGGCCCTTCCAGGCGGTAGCCCATACGATCGCAGCGCTCGGAAACGGTGAAGGCGTGGCTGAAAAAACGCCGCTGCTGCAGGCGGCTGAAGTGGGCCTGCTGGTAGCCGGGTATCACCCGCAGGGTCACCCTGTCCTGGTAGCGCGGCTGCTGCTCCAGCGGCAGGTAGTAGCACCTGCGGCCGCTGACCCGGTGGTAGGGCAGCAGGTCGCCCGCCAGCAGTTTGTCACCACCCAGGCCGCCGATACTCTCGCGCACCACCGTGGCGGTGCTGCCGAATGTGGGTTCGATATCGAAGCCGTCGGCTACCCCGAGGTAACTGCGGCAGCCGCGCTCGGCAAAGCCCAGCGTGATAGCGTCCCCGGCGGCCAGCGGGTGCACCGCCCACAGCGGCTTCTCCGCGCCGTTGATGGCCAGGGGCATGCCGGCGCCGGTGACACAGATGAAGGTGTCCAGGGTGGCGCGAAAATGGCTGCCGCCAAAGCTGATTTCGATGGCGGTGCTGCCAGGCCCGTTGCCCAGTAGTCGATTACAGGCGTTGAACGCTGTCGGATCCAGCGGCCCGCCGGTGGTCAGGCCGATGCGGTGCATACCGAAGCGCCCGCGATCCTGCAGCAGGGCGAGCGCGCCGGGCGCGATGACCTCCAGGCTCATTCCAGCTCTCCACCCAGGGCGAGAAAGCGGGCGCGGCTGACCGGTTCAAAGCGCACCCGGTCCCCGACGGCCACCGGCATGGGCGGCGTGGCAAGCGGATCAAACATGCGGGTGGGACAGCGCCCGATGAGGTTCCAGCCGCCCGGCGAAACCGCGGGGTAAACTGCGGTCTGCCGGTCAGCGATGGCGACAGCACCCCGCGGCACCTTCAGCCTCGGGGTGGCCAGGCGCGGTGCGGCGATGCGCTCATCGACCTGGCCGAGATAGGCGAAACCGGGTGCGAATCCGATTGCGTAAACGCGGTACTCAGCGCCGCTGTGGATACTGATCACTGCTTCGATGGAGAGCCCTGCCCGCGCCGCCAGCGCCTCGAGGTCGGCACCCGTCTCTGGGGAGTAGTAGACCGGCAGTGTCACCGAGCGCCCCTCCAGGTCGGCGCTTGCGGGCAGACCGGCGAGCGCCGCGCGCAGCCGCCGGCTCACGTCCAGGTGATCGGTTTTCAATGGATCGTATATGACCAGGATCGAGGCATAAGACGGCACCAGGTCGACCAGGTCAGCGCCCAGCGCGGCCTCTATGGCGGTGCCGGCCGCCTGCACCCGGGCCGCAATGGCGGGACTGGCCTCATGACCCAGGTACAGTATCAGGGCGTCTTCGCCCGCAGCGTGCAGTTCCATGGCGAGTCAGTGCCCGCGGACCAGTGCGCGGATGGCCTGGATGGCCTGCACGCCCTCGGGGTTGTCGCCATGCACGCACAGGGAGTCCGCCTCCAGCGGCAGCACGAGGCCGCCGGCAGTGGTAACCGTGCCCCGCTGCTGCAGCTGCGCGACCTGAGCCAGCATGCGCTCCCTGGTGTGCACCGCGCCGGGCTTGCGCCGCGACAGCAGGCTGCCATCGTCGTCATAGCAGCGGTCAGCGAAGGCTTCGAACATGACCCCCAGGCCGAGCGCCGCCGCTTCGGCGCGGTGTTGCGCCGCGGCGGGTGTCGCTTGCAGCATCAGGGGCAGCGGCCGGTGGTAGGCCGCGAGGGCCTGCATGATAGCGCTGCGCACCGCCGGTTTCGCCATCATGTCGTTGTAGAGGGCGCCGTGGGGTTTGACGTAGGCCAGCGCCAGGCCCTGGGCCAGGGCCATTCCCTCCAGCGCCGCCACCTGGTAGTGCAGGGAGGCGATGATTTCCTCCGCGCTGAGATCCATGCTGCGCCGGCCGAAGCCCACCAGGTCCGGGTAGGCGGGATGGGCGCCAACGGCGACACCGTGCCGGGCGGCCAGCGCCAGCGTCCGGCGCATGGTGACCGGGTCGCCGCCGTGAAAGCCGCAGGCGATACTGGCCTGGTCGATGTGCGGCATGACGTCCGCGTCCAGCCCCATGGTCCAGCTGCCGTAACTCTCGCCGAGGTCGCAGTTCAGTAACATCATTCAATCCTGTGCCTACATCACAGCCAGCTGGCTGTTGCGCAAATCGGTGACCAGCATGCAGCCCGGGCTGTGGGTTATCGCAAAGGGTGGCCGGGC
>CAYTDW010000679.1:0-2295 GCA_964436585.1 uncultured Halioglobus sp.
GGAGCGCGCAGGACGTCGACCTGTTCGAGATCAACGAGGCCTTCGCGATGGTGGCCATGCTGGCGATGCAGGACCTGGGCCTGGATCACGCCAGGGTCAACGTCCACGGCGGCGCCTGCGCCCAGGGCCATCCCATCGGCTCCACCGGCTCGCGGATCATTGTCACCCTGATGTATGCCCTGAAAAAATACGGCAAAAAACGCGGCGTGGCCGCCCTGTGCATCGGCGGTGGCGAAGCGACCGCGGTCGCCATCGAGTTAATCTAGCCAGGCGGCGGGGCGCCGCTGCCCCGCCCTCTTCCTGCCGAGGCAGCCCGCATGGCCCTGAGTAGTGTGCCCGACATCCTCGACGATATTCGCGCCGGGAAAATGGTCATCCTGATGGACGACGAGGACCGGGAAAACGAGGGCGACCTGATCGTCGCGGCCCAGGCGGTGACCCCGGAAATCATCACCTTCTTCTCCACCGAGGCCTGCGGCCTGATCTGCATGCCGATTACGGACGAGCGCGCCCGGCGCCTGCAGCTGCCGCTGATGGTGCGCGACAACCGCTCCCAGCACGAGACCAATTTCACGGTCTCCATCGATGCCGCCGAGCGCAAGGGGCCCGGCATCAGTTCGGTGCAGCGGGCCCACACGGTGCTGAAGGCCGTGGCCGCCGATGCCGGCCCTGGGGATATCGTCCAGCCGGGCCATATCTTCCCGCTGGTGGCGAAACCCGGCGGCGTATTGCGCCGGGCCGGGCACACCGAGGCGGGGGTGGATCTGGCCCGGATGGCCGGTTTCGAACCGGCCGCCCTGATCGTCGAGATCATGAACGAGGACGGCACCATGGCGCGCCGGCCCCAGCTGGAGGCATTCGCCGCCAAACACCAGTTGCGCATGGGTACCATCGCCGACCTGATCCAGTACCGGGCCCTGCACGAGCACTCGGTGGAATTGCGCAGCAGCAAAACCGTTCCCACCGAATTCGGCGAGTTCGAATTGCACACCTTCCTCGACCTGGTCGATGACACGGTGCACTACGCCCTTACCCGGGGCGAGATCAGCGAGGAGCGGGATACCCTGGTGCGGGTGCAGACCATCAATACCCTGCGGGATGTGCTCGGCACGCAGATTGCCGGGGCGAGTCCGGGCTGGTCCTATCGACGGGCCATGCAGCACATCGCCGAACAAGGTAACGGCGCCGTCGTGCTGATCGGCCAGCACAGCAGCGCCGAACAACAATTGGCGGAAGTGTTGCGATTTCCGGAGGCAGCCGGGGTGGCGGGCCCGACCAGCAGCGAGGGCATCCAGAATTACCGGGTAATCGGCACCGGCTCACAGATTCTCAAGCGCCTGGGCATTGGCAAGATGCGCCTGCTGTCGGCACCGGTGCATTTCAACGCCCTCTCGGGCTTCAACCTCGAAGTAACGGATTTCGTCCAGCCCTGAGGGGCCGGACGAGTCCGGCGTCCCCTATTCCTCGATCGTCTCCCGGCCGGTTTCCTGCGCGTCCCGGTCAGCCTCGCAGTACGGCATGTCGATCCAGCCGCCGCCGGAGTACAACCTGGTCGCATCGGCGTAGTTGGGCGAGGCGGGATCGGTCGACTGGGAATAGGTCAGGATGGCATAGGCGTCCGGGCAGTCGCTCTCATCCCAGGTCACCGCCTGAATATAGCTGTTGCCGTGGGTGATATTCGCATAGCCCTTGGCGTCCACCAGGTTCGATGTGATCACACTGAACATCATCGCGCCCGAGCCGCCGTGGATGGGGATGCGCTCGCCATTCTTCTCAACGAACTGCACCTCTCCCCAGGGCCTGTCCAGCGGTATGCCCGCTGCCGCCAGCGTATCCACGGCATCCGCAAGCGCCCTGGTCACAGACGCCACCACCGCGGGGTCATCGACATTCAGGTCGCGGGGGGTATGGACCGGGTCGGCGGCGTCGAACGGAACTGCCCACAGATTATTTGTGCTCCTGAGTTCATTCCAGAGCTCGAAAAAAATATGCCCTCCTACGCTGGACGGCGTATGGGCTCGATCCCAGCCTGCCAGGATGTCACAGGCCGCCCGGGTCTGGGTAATCCCCGCCAGCGGGTCGATTACCTCGGCCCGGCAGATATCGATCACATCGTCCAGCACCAGCGAGGCCGCATAGTTATTCGCCCCAACCAGTAACTGGCGGATATTGTCGACATTGAAGCCGGGCGCACCCAGGCCGTCGGTGCCGGCTATGCGCGCCTCGGCCAGGTCGAAGGCGTGGCGGGTGCGGATGCTCTGGGTCACCCGTTCCTTGCCGATGAGCGGCGAGAAC
>CAYTDW010000680.1:0-2293 GCA_964436585.1 uncultured Halioglobus sp.
GACAGAAGCGCGCGTGCTGCCATGAGCGGACCTTAGCGGGGGGTGAATAACGCCCTGAGTCTAGGAATGCCCGCGCGCGGGCGCAACGAGGTGGGGCGACAGGAGCGCGGGGTGCCGCGCCGTTCAGTGGTCCCGGTGTATAGACAGGAAGGTAAGTCGCTCGAGTGCGGCGCGACAGCTGCCTGGGGGCAGTTGCTCCAGCAGCGCCAGCGCCCGGTCATGGTAGAGCCGCGCCTGGGCGCGGGTGTAGGCAAGGGAGCCACCGCGCTGAACCGCGTCGATGACCTCGGCCAGGGTGTCGGCGTTCCTGGCGGTAATGGCGTTGCGAATAAGTTCCCGCTCCGCTGTAGCGGCCTCGCGCATCGCGTGAATCAGGGGGAGGGTGGTCTTGCCTTCGGTGAGGTCATCCCCGACATTCTTGCCCATGGCGGCGGGATCACCCTCGTAGTCCAGCACGTCATCGATCATCTGAAAGGCAATCCCCAGGTTGAGCCCGAAGCCGTGCATGACTTCGCGCACTGCCCGGCTGGCACCGCTCAGGGCTGCCGCCCCATAGCAGGCGGCAGCGAACAGAATGGCCGTCTTGCGGGTAATAATGTCGATGTACTGTGCCTCGGTGGTGTCCGCCTGGCCGGCCCTGGCCAGTTGCATTACCTCGCCCTCGGCGATGGTGTTGGTGGTGTCGGCCATGTGGGCGAGGATATCCATGTCCGCCAGTTGCACCATCAACTGGAAGGCGCGGGTGTAGAGAAAATCGCCTACCAGCACCGAAGGGGCGTTGCCAAACTCTGCGTTGGCTGTGAGCCGGCCCCGGCGCAGGCTGGAAATATCCACCACGTCGTCGTGCAACAGGGTGGCGGTATGGATAAATTCGATGATCGCGGCAAACTTGATGTGCGCCTGGCTGCAGGCCCCAAGCGCAGAGGCACACAGCAGTACCAGCAGCGGGCGCAGGCGTTTGCCGCCGGCGTCGACGATGTAGTGCCCCACGTTCTCTACCATGGGTACGTCGGAGTGGAGCTGCTCCACGATGAGCCGATTGACCTGCTCGAACTCCGTGGCAACGGTGTCGCGAATCTGCTGCATGGTTAGGGAAGGTATGGAAAATGCCCGGGCATGCTAGGTTGCCGTCCGCGGGCTGTCAAGCGAGGGCCCCGGGGCCCGGGCTGCGGCCGCGCAAGGTGCCCTAAGTTCTTGTTTTCAGGAAATAATTAGGTCTTGCCGTGGGAGTCTGATTTAAGTAGAATCGCCGCCCTCTGGCCCCTGTCGCGCTCCACTGCGGTTCGGGTCGGTGTTAACCAACTGTTAGTGCCGGTCTCTGCCCCCTTGATCTACAAGGGTTTTTTAACTTGCGAGCAGGCTAACTCAACGGAGCACATTATGTACGCAGTAATAGAAAGCGGTGGCAAACAGCATCGCGTGGTTGCAGGCGAAACCCTGAAACTGGAGAAAATTGAGGCCGCTACCGGCGCTACCGTGGAATTCGACAGGGTATTGATGGTAGGCGGCGGTGACAGCATCAGGATTGGCACCCCCGTGGTTCCCGGCAGCAAGGTAACCGCCGAGGTGGTTGGCCACGGTCGTCACAAGAAGGTCAAGATTGTGAAGTTCAGTCGCCGCAAGCACTACCGGAGAGAAACCGGTCACCGCCAGTGGTTCACCGAGGTGAAGATCACCGGTATTACGGCGTAACAGGAGGGGTTGAGCAATGGCACACAAGAAAGCTGGTGGTAGTACTCGCAACGGTCGTGATTCCCAGAGCAAGCGCCTGGGTGTGAAGCGCTTCGGTGGTGAAACAGTTCAGGCAGGCAGCATTATCGTGCGCCAGCGTGGCACGCGCTTCCATCCCGGCACCAACGTGGGAATCGGCAAGGACCACACCTTGTTCGCTACCGTTGACGGCAAGGTGGAATTCGTGACCAAGGGCCCGAAGAGCCGCACGTTCGTCCAGATAGTGGGCGCCTGAGGCGCGGCCCCAGGCCCGGTAACCCGAAGCCTCGTCAGTGACGGGGCTTTTTTTTGGCATGCCCTTTGTCCCGCTTGGAGCAATGTTCGCTTTCGCTCCGAAGCTGGACTGCGCGCGGTACTGCATTCCAGGGCACGCCGCGAGTACATCCATGTAGGCTCGGCTGCAGCCATCCATGGCTGCAGACGTCCCTGAAATGCAGTACCGCGCACATTCCCTTGCAGTGTGACTTGAAATCGGAAAAACCCCCGGTTGACTCTGCCGGCTTGGATAGAGGAATTACCGTTTGGGAGTTGATACAAAAGGAGCTGCGGGTATGTCCTGTTT
>CAYTDW010000681.1:0-2292 GCA_964436585.1 uncultured Halioglobus sp.
TGTTTGCCAAATACCTGGCAAAGTTCGGCGTCGAAGTCAGTTTTGTACCGCTGTTGGCGCTCGATGACTGGCGTGCGGCGATTCGCTCCAACACTGCCATGTTGTTCCTTGAAACGCCCTCCAACCCGCTGTGCGAAGTGGCTGATCTCGCGGCCATGGCGGAGCTTGCCAGGGCCAACAACAGCCTGCTGGTGGTCGACAACTGCTTCTGTACCCCGGCGCTGCAGACTCCCCTGGCCCTCGGGGCGGATATCGTGATCCACTCCGCCACCAAGTACCTCGACGGACAGGGCCGCTGCGTGGGCGGTGCCGTGGTCGGCGCGAGGCGGCAGATGGAGGAAGTCGTCAATTTCCTGCGCACCTGTGGCCCCACCATGAGCGCGTTCAATGCCTGGGTTTTCCTCAAGGGACTGGAAACACTGCGCCTGCGGATGGAGGCCCACAGTCGCTCCGCGCAGGACCTCGCCCTGTGGCTGCAACAGCAGCCCCAGGTTGAACAGGTATTCTACGCCGGACTACCGGATCACCCGGGACATGAACTGGCCAGGCGCCAGCAGCGGGCCTTTGGCGGCGTCCTGTCGTTCACGGTAAGGGGAGGGCGGCAACAGGCCTGGGATGTCATCGACGCCGTCCGGATCATGTCGCTCACCGCCAACCTGGGCGACGCCAAGACCACGATCGTGCATCCGGCGACCACGACCCACGGCCGCCTCACGCCGCAGGACCGGGCGCAGGCGGGGATCACCGACAACCTGATTCGGGTCGCCGTGGGCCTGGAGCATGTCGATGACCTGCGCGCCGACCTGGCGCGCGCCCTGGCGGCCGTGCGCTGACAGTAATATCCACGCCATAGCGGGGCAGATCTGATGCAGATACAGGGTTTGATCGAAGCCGCAGTCGCGGAGGTCGGCAAGGTCTTGCTGGGCAAGGAGCCACAGATCCGGCTCGCCCTGTGCTGCCTGATCGCCCGCGGCCACCTGCTGATCGAGGACCTGCCTGGTATGGGCAAAACCACCCTGTCCCACGCCCTGGCGGACGTGCTGGGACTGTCCTGGAAGCGGGTTCAGTTTACCAGCGACCTGCTGCCGGCAGACATCCTGGGCGTGTCGGTGTACAACCGCAACGACGCCAGTTTCACCTTTCACCCGGGCCCGATTTTCACCCAGCTGTTGCTGGCGGATGAAATCAACCGCACCACGCCACGCACCCAGAGTGCCCTGCTGGAGGCCATGGCTGAAGGCCAGGTCACGGTGGAGGGCGAGACCCGACCCCTGCCCGAGCCATTCTTTGTCATTGCTACCCAGAACCCCATTCACCAGTCCGGCACCTACCCGCTGCCAGAGTCGCAACTCGACCGCTTCCTGATGCGGTTGCAACTGGGCTACCCGCACCCGCACGCCGAGCGCGAGATGTTCCTGCAGCGGCGCCCCATGGGCCCGGAACGGGTGGTGCTGGAGCAGCGCATCAACCCCGGGCAACTGCGACAGATGCGGGCGGCGGCGGCGGAGGTACACGCGTCCAACAACCTGCTGGATTACCTGCAGCGACTGGTGGCCTACACCCGCACCGCGGCGGAGTTTGCCGTCGGCCTTTCGCCCCGGGGAGCGCTGGCACTGCTTGAATGTGCGCGCACCTGGGCGGTGATGCACAACCGCGGCAACGTGGTACCGGAGGATTTGCAGATGGTGTTGCCGGCCGTCGCCGCCCACCGGTTGGTGCCCAGCGGCGATTATTCCGGGGATGGCGCGGCCCTGGTGGAATTGATGCGACGCAATGTCGATGTAATCCGGACCTGATCCGGCCATCCTGTGAGGGGGAGCAAGCGCAAGCCGGCCCGGCAGGGCATCAGGTACCGTCTGCGTCAGCGCTTTGCCAGCTGGGTGGACAGGCGGATTCCGCCCGCCCGCTCGGTTACCCTCGACCAGCGGCGGATATTTATTTTCCCCAGCACAGTGGGCCTGTTTTTTGCGCTCTGCCTGCTGGTCATGCTGGTGACCGCGATCAACTACCAGAACAATATGAGCTTCGCACTCACCTTCCTGCTCGCAACCCTGTTTGTGGTCGGCATCCTCCACACCTACGCCAACCTGTCCGGGCTGACCGTACGCGCGCTGCGGGCAACACCGGCGTTTCCCGGGAAGCAGAGCGAATTCTCCATCCAGCTGCAGCGCGGCGGACGGCGCGAGCATTTCGCCCTGCACCTGAAGTGGCCGGACAGCAACGGTAGCGTCATCAACCTCGCGGATCAGGCAACGGCGCAAGTGCACCTGCACCTGAACGTCGGACAGCGGG
>CAYTDW010000682.1:0-2283 GCA_964436585.1 uncultured Halioglobus sp.
TGCAGCAACAGCGCCAGGCTGAGAACCAACGCCGTGCCCAGCGCGTACAAGGCCGGCAGCCGCAAGCGGTTGCGCTGATCCTTGAGGCTGAGGCGGTCGACCAGGGCGCCGCCGCCGATCATGCCCACGCCGGCGGCCAGGATCATCATGCCGGCGCCAAGGGCGGCCTGGGCGGGTTCCATGCCCAGGTAGCGATTCAGGTAGCTGGGCATCCACGCCACGAAGGAACCCTGAATGAACATCATCAGGCCGGAAGCGATATAGGTGCAGATGGCGGTGCGGGTGGCGAACAGTTCGCGCCCGATCTGCCGCAACGCCAGGGGTGGGTCCTGCTCGCCGCTGGTCCCGGCCGGCTCCCTTACGACCATGGGGAAAATCACTGCCAGAACCAGGCCCCCGGCACCGACGATGATAAAGGCCATCGGCCATCCCAGGTGCTGCGCGATAACACCCCCCAGCACCACTCCCAATACCGAGCCGAACAGCGCGGCGGCGAGAAAACTGCCCATCACCACGGCGTGCATGCGCGGCGGGAAGATGTGCACAAGAATCGCGCCGCCCGCGCTGCCGTAGCCGGCCTCGCCCAGGCCCACGAAGGCCCGCGCGATGAACATCATGATGAAGTTGCCGGACAGCCCGCAGGCCACGGTTGCCAGGCCCCAGACGATCGCCATCGCGGTGGCGGCCTTGACCCGGCCGACCCGGTCGGCGACCAGGGAGATGGGGAAGGCCATCACGCCGACGGTCAGCGCTACCACACTGACCAGCGCCCCGAGCTGGGTGTCGCTCAACCCCCACTCCACTTTCAGCAGCGGGAAAACGGCATTCATAACCTGGCGCGACAGGTAGTCGGACAGCATCAGGCCAAAAATCAGGATGAAGGCGATCCAGGCGTAAAGCCCCGGTTTCGCCAACACCCCGGTGTCGCCGGATGGTTCGGTGCGCTGAAAATGAACCGCCACGATAATCTCCCTCTGGTTTTCCTGCGCCAGGCTGCGAAGGCCGGTGTGGTACTCAGCTACACCCGGCCGCTGAGTTTATGGGGCAACAACCAGCGCCTATTTGCGTACCGGGCAACCGCGCTGGCCGGGCCTGCGATTGGGCGGCATGCCCAGTTCGCGCAGGGTCTCCTCGACGCTGTCGTAGGTGGTGCCGATCTTGTAGAGGGCGCGCGCCTCGTCGGCGCTGGCCACATCGCGGCCCAGTTGATTGGCTATGTTGGCACACCACTCGATCTGCTGCACGGTGGTCATCAGTTCCTTGCGCGGGGTATACAGGTTGTCCTCGTTGCCCACCCGGACATGGTTGCCGAGGGCGATGGATATGGCATTGGTCGGATGCATGGTGCGCATGATCGATTCGTTGGTGAGCACCGCGCCGTCCGGCGTGCGCAACACGAATTCCATCAGGTCGGAGGGGTGGCGCCCGGCGGCGCCGCCACCGATGGCGACATAGGTCAGGTTCAACGGCCCCATGTACAGGCCCTCGCGAATCAGCGTCTCCACCGTTTCCAGCTGGTGGATATGGGCGAGCATGAAATAGGGCTGGATGTTGTTTTTCCGCAGGCGCTTCAGGTGCTCGACATAGAAGTTGGGGCCGGCTTCGACGTACATGTTCTCCCATGTCTCCTGCGAACCGTGCTGCCCCAAGGAGGTACCGGCCCGGTCCTCGGGGCTGATCAGGTCCAGCAGATTCATGCCCGTGGTGCCGATGGCGATGGTCACCTGGTCGACATTCTCCAGCTCCGCCAGCAGGTGGCGGGTGTCCAGGTTCGGCCACTTGGCGGTGTCACCGTCGGGGGCGAAGGAGATCGAGCCCCCCACCTGCAGGATCATCTTCGGCACGGCGGCGCGCACCGCGGCCAGGAATTCGTTGAAGCGCGACATGCGCTTGGAGGGCTTGCCGTCCTCCTCGCGCACGTGGACATGCAGGATTTGCGCGCCGGCATTGTAGCAATCGACGGCTTTCTGCACCTGCTCCTTCAGGGTGCGCGGTATATCGCTGAAGTCTTCCGGTACAAAGCCGGGGCCATAGGGTGCGGCGGTGATCAGCAGGTTTTCCTGGTTCTCGGGCAGCAGGGAGTCTTTCTGGAAGTACATGGGGTTCTCCTCGTCTTTGCAGACACGTGGTCAGTTCGGGTGTGGATCTCTGGCGGTGCGGCTTACTTGCTGTTTGCAGCCGCCACCAGGGCGGCTTCTTCCTTCAAAATGGGTGCTCCCATGGCGACCGAATGCAGACCGAGCACGGCGACACCCTCGAGCACCGCCATCACCTGGTCGGTGG
>CAYTDW010000683.1:0-2273 GCA_964436585.1 uncultured Halioglobus sp.
GGCGGTCATTGTTGTAGCCGCACTGGCGCTACCCGGCGTACCGGAACTGCCGTTCGCGCTCGGTATCGCCGGGCTGATGCTGATCGCCGCTTTGCGCGACAGCGATCGTGAATGGGCCGTGCAAAGCTGGGATTTTGCCAGGCAGATACTGCCGCTGTTGCTGGCTGGGGTGTTTGTCGCCGGCTTCGCGCTCGGTCGTCCCGGGCATGAAGGCATTATTCCATCCGCATGGGTTGTCGCCGCGGTTGGCGACAACACCCTGACGTCGACGGCGATTGCCGCTGTGCTGGGCGCACTGATGTATTTTTCGACACTCACCGAAGTGCCGATAGTCGACGCCCTGATGGGTGCCGGCATGGGCAAGGGCCCCGCGCTGGCGCTGCTGTTGGCCGGGCCGGCCCTGTCGCTGCCCAATATGCTGGTTATCCGCACGGTGCTCGGCACGCAAAAAACCCTGGTGTACTCTGGTTTGGTGGTGATCATGGCAACCGCTACCGGCGTGCTCTATGGCAATTTCTGGTAACACAACGCAACAAATCGTCAACAACAGGATAGGAGTGGCAGAAGATGAAATTTACTATCTATGGCTCAGGTTGTGCCAAGTGCAAACAGCTCGCCGCCAATGCTGAAGCAGCCGCGACTTCCCTGGCGCTGAGCTACGAGGTGGAGAAGGTTACCGACACCAATGCCATTATCGATGCCGGCGTCATGCGCACTCCAGCGCTTGCCATAGACGGCGACATTGTGATTGAAGGCAAGGTGTCCTCCGCGGATGACATCAAGGCACTGCTGGGGTGAAGTGCTTTTGGCTGCGGGTGACCGAAGCCAGCCTCTGACCACGCGCTCCACCTGAGTACCTGAAACGCTCCCCTGTTCCAGTCGGTTGACTGGGTCCAGCGCATAGCCCACGGCCATCTTCACAATTCTGCAACATTCCAGCCACAAAAACGTCATCTACCCCGGCTAGCATGGCCAGCAACTAGAGGGGACGTCTCGACCCACGCGTGTCGAGCGACAAGAAAGCCGAAGTAGACCAAGGCTCCCCGGACACAGTTTCTTCAGACCGGGACCAGTATCAGCTATGAAACGAATTGCAGCAACAGCGGGCCTTCTCTTTGCGCTTATTTCTCACCAGGCGCTTGCCGCCAAGGTTTTCCTGGCGGTGTTTCTCGATGATGCGCCCCTGCAGGGAGTCCGCATTCTTCTGGACGAGGTGCCGGCAGGCGTCACCAACGAGCGCGGCAGCGCGGATTCGGTGATCACAGCGGGCGACCACCAGATGGTGTTGACGGATGGCGAGGTAGTCTTTCCGGTCAGCTTTACCTCCGGCGAGGATGAGGATGTCGAGATCAGCGTGACCTTCACGGCTGCCGAGGGGGATGAGCCGCGCGTGATCGTCAAGCGTTTCGGACAGGGTGAGCAGGGCGATCCGGGCTACATCACAGGCCAGGTGGTTGGTGCCGCCGGCGCACCCCTGGCAGGGGCCACCGTAGCCGCTCGGGGTACCGACTACTTTACCACCACGGGGCCTGACGGCATCTACGTGCTGGAAGTCCCGCGGGGCGAGTACGCACTGGAAGTGACCGCACCGGGGCACAATCCTGTTGCATCCGGCGACGTGAGGGTGATGGCAGGCCTGGGTGTGAGCGCGGGTATCCGCATGACTCCCATCGGCGGGGCCGGGGAAGCTGGAGCAGCCGGCGAGGTCGCTACCGGGGTTTCATCGCAGATTGAAGAAGTATTCGTGCTTGGCGTTTTCAACCCGCAGGAAGACTCGGCGAGTGTTGAGCGCTTTGCCACCTCCATCACCAATTCAATCGATATTGGCCAGCTGGAACGCTTCGGCGACAGCGACGTCGGCTCCGCCCTCAACCGCGCGGTGGGCGTGGCAGTGGTGGATCGCAAGTACGCCACGGTCCGCGGCCTGGACGGTCGTTATATCTCCAGTACCCTGAACGGCCTGTTGATGCCCAGTACCGACCCCCAGCGGCGGGATGTGCAGCTGGATTTGTTCCCCACGTCGATCGTCGAGGGGATCGAGATCCAAAAGTCCTACACCCCGGAGAAGCTGGCAACTACCACCGGCGGTAGCATCGAGATCATCACCAAGGGCATCCCCGACGAATACATCAATGAAATCAGCGGCGCAACCGCCTTCAACACCGATTTTACCTTCGATGATCTCGTCGATTACCGCGGCAGTGACGATCAATGGACCACCTGGGACAGCGGCCTGCGTGACCTGCCCAGCGGCGTACTGGGTGCCACCGATG
>CAYTDW010000684.1:0-2273 GCA_964436585.1 uncultured Halioglobus sp.
GATATGGTTGGTTTCGGGCTTGAAATGATAGGCTCCGATTTTCGTGAGTGCGCGCGAGAGCCGGACAATCGCATTATCTGGCCTGGGTTGCGAGCTGTGACCACCGGGATTGCTCACCCCAAGCTGGTAGTCCACATAGGTCTTCTCGGCGCCCTGCCAGTGCCACGCAGCCGGCTTGCCGGTCTCCTCGGACAGCCGGCCGGAAGCCCCGTCGACATTGAGCACGATGTCCGCGTGCTTCAGTCGTTGGGCGATAGCCCTGGATGTCGCCATCGTGGTTTCCTCGTCACCTGAGTAGGCGATCACGATGCTGCGTTTGGGCATGAAGCCCTGGCGCCGCAGCTCGATCATGGCACTGAGCGCCAACGCTGCGTCGAATTTGGTATCGCTCGCCCCGCGGCCGAAGAGGTAGCCGTTCTCAACCACCGGGGTAAAGGGATCGCGCTGCCAATCCTCTGGCCTGGCCTCGACAACATCCATGTGAGCTGATATCACGACAGGGCCGAGCGATGGGTCGCTGCCGGGCCAGGTCGCAATCAGATAGGCAGTGTCCTCGAAGGGCACGATCTCGACATCCCTCTGGGACCAGCCGCCCGCCACCAGCGCATCGCGAAACAGTTCGGCTACCCTGATCGTCTCATTGCCCTCGCCGCGCACCGAGCGCAGCGCGATCGCTTGTTTCGAGAGATCGAGAGTCTGCCTGGCGGCCTCCGGGTGGTCATCCGCCGCCACGGTCGCGGCGAGCAGCAGGGCCTGGGCGAGCGCACAGCCCAGGCGAAAAACAGCACGGTGTTTCATCGCAATCTATCCTTTCTATCCAGCGCCCATCCAACCCCCCGCCGGCTCCCCGGGTCGGGCAGGGGGTACTCGTCTGGGAAAACTGTGCTATGGGGATGTTCCGCTATGGGAATATCGCGCAGATAGAGCTCGCCCTCCGGCCTGTCCAATTGCCTGGCGTAACTGTGCCCGGCATAAACGGCGTGCACCAGCGCTCCCGCCGCCAGGGCATCCCCGATCCGCTGCACCGATTTTATACCTGCCGCTGCAAGCTCGTCTGGGCGCAACATCAGCTGCTGGTAGAGCCCGTCGTTCGGCAGGCGCAGGCCCACGATGACCACGGATTTTACCGCCAGCAGGCTCGCTCTTCCGGTAAAAATATTGGTCAGGCGCGCCCGGTCACCGTCGAAGCCTGTCAGGAGCGCCTGGGTGTGGGCCTCGACGCCACATTTATCCAGGGCCTGATGCACATAGGGCAATTCATTGGTCATAATCGTCCAGGCGGAGGCGTGACCCGCAGGCGTGGCATATGACACCTGCAGGCCCCGATGGGACAGTGACTCTGCCACCACACCGCCCAGATAGTAATTGTCAAAGTCGTAGACCAGTACCGGGCCTTCCGGCACCAGGCCCGCCGCGAGATCGTCCGGTGTGTACACATCGGGCCGGTTCAGTTCACCGCTGGGTATTTCCTGCGAAGTATAGAGTGACTTTGTCCAGGCTGCGCCGGTGGCAATGGCGACCTGTTGATGGCCCAGTCCTAAAATGTCTTCAACGCCCAATTCGCTGTCGAGATAGAGTTGGACATTGGCCATCTGCTTCAGGGCGTAGAGCCTGTAGTCGGTGACACGGCCCCAGGTCTGGAGACCGGGCAGTTGCGCCTCGTAGATCAATCGTCCACCCATTTCACCGCGCTTTTCCGCGACGCTTACCTGGTAACCACGTTTGGCGGCGACCAGGGCGGCCTCCAGCCCGGCGGGGCCGCCGCCCACGATCAGGATGCGATCATCGCTACCTGGCCGGGCAAATTTCTCCGGGTGCCAGCCTTTTCGCCATTCCTCGCCTGCCGTTGCATTCTGGGTACAGCGCACGGGTACCCCGTCATGCCAGCTGGAAATGCAAATATTACAGCCTCTACATTCGCGGATTTCATCCTCGCGCCCTTCATTGATTTTATTGGGCAGGAACGGGTCGGCGATTGATGGCCTTGCACCGCCGATCAAATCCAGGACGCCGCGTTTTATTTGCGACACCATGGTGTCGGGAGAAGTAAATCTGCCGACGCCTACCACGGGTTTGCGGGTGACCTTTTTTACAAATTCGATGACCGGTTCATGGGCGCCCTCTTCGCGGAATCGGGATGCCCCGCAGTCAGTCGGGCTGGAATCCATCTTCACATCCCACAAATCCGGCAAGTCCGCCAGCAAACTGACCACTTCATGGGCCTGGGAAGCAAAATGGTCACTGGGCCTGGCGCGCAACTCTTCCAGGCTGAT
>CAYTDW010000685.1:0-2267 GCA_964436585.1 uncultured Halioglobus sp.
CGCGCCAGAAGCCCGGCAGTTTCAACCTCGACAAGGTGATGCAGGCCATCACCAGCGCCGGGACCAACAAGTAGGCTTTACCGCAATCTGGTGCAGATTACATCACCAGATTGCGGATATCCCCCAGTAGCGCAACCAGTTGCGTCATAAAGCGGCCGCCGTCGCCGCCGTTGATGACCCGGTGGTCGTAGGACAGGGCCAGCGGCAACAGGGTGCGCGGCACGAAAGCCTGTCCATCCCACACCGGTTTGATCGCCGCCCTGGACACCCCGAGAATGCCCACCTCCGGCGTGTTGACGATGGGCGTGAAGCCGGAACCGCCGATAGCGCCGAGACTGGACACGGTTTAGCAGCCGCCCTGCATCTCGGCCGGAGCGAGTTTGCGGTCATGGGCCCTGGCGGCGAGCAACATCACTTCCGCGGCCAGCTCCCAGATGGTTTTCCTGTCCGCATCCCGGATCACCGGCACCACCAGCCCGGCGCTGGTATCCACCGCCATGCCGATATGGATGTAGCCCTTGTACACCAGCTGCTCGCCCGCCGCCGCCAGCGAGCTGCAGAACTTCGGGTTGTCCCGCAGCGCCACCGCGCAGGCCTTCAGGATAAACGGCAGGGGCGTGAGCCGCGTACCGCGGCGCTCGGCCTCGCCCTTGAGGCCGGCGCGAAACTCTTCCAGGGCGGTGATGTCCGCCTCGTCGAACTGGGTGACGTGAGGCACATTGAGCCAGCTGCGCTGCATATTCGCGGCGGTGAGTTTGTCCAGCTTGTTGCGCTGGGTCACCTCCACCGGGCCGAATCTGGCAAAATCGATCTCGGCCACAAGCGGAATACCCATCCCGCCGCCCGCCGGCCTGGCACTCAGGGCCCTTTGCACAAACTGCTGCAGGTCTTCCTTGACGACCCGGCCCCGGGGACCGGAACCGGACACCTGCTGCAAGCTCACGCCGAACTCCCTGGCCAGCTTGCGCACGGCCGGGCCCGCATACACCCCGCCGCGCTCATCCGGCGCGCGTTCCGCAATGCTCGCTGCAGCGGGCTGCGTTGGCAGCTGGGGCGGTGCAACCGTCGGGGCCGGCGCGACCTGCGGAGCCGTATCCGCCGGTGCAGCTTCGAGAGCAGTTTCGGGTGGAGTTTCGGGTGCAGTTGCGGCAGCGGGAGCCGGCGCGGCGGCCGCAGTCTCAACGGGCTGTGTCGTATCCTGCGTCGCGCCATCCGCCACCTCGATGACGGCGACGGCAGCACCCTCAGCCAGCTGTTGACCGTGGGACACCAGCAGTTCGACCACCGTACCCGCCAGGGTGGAGGGAATTTCCATCGACGCCTTGTCGGACTCCAGCACGATGAGCCCCTGGTCCACCACCACCTCATCGCCCACGGCCACCAGCACTTCGATCACCTCGGCGGCTTCGGCCCCGCCGATATCCGGCACTGTCACTGTTTGTCTTGGCATATTATTTTTCCCAGGCCTTCAACTCGTAAACGGGTCTTTCTTATCCGCCGCAACACCCAGCGAACGCATTGCCGCCGCCACCTGAGCCGCTTCGATCTGCCTCTCGTCCGCCAGCGCCTTGAGGGCGGCAATCACGATGTACTCCCGGCTCACCTCGAAGAACTGGCGCAGCTTGCGGCGGGTATCGGAGCGGCCGTAGCCGTCGGTGCCCAGCACCACATAGCGACCCGGCACAAACTCCCGCAGCTGGTCCGAGTACGCCTTCAGGTAGTCGGTGGCCACCACCACCGGCCCGGCCGAGCCCTGCAACTGGCGGGTGAGGTAGGGCACCCTGGGCTCTTCCTCCGGGTGCAACATATTCCAGCGCACGGCGGCTTTGCCCTCCCGCTGCAGCTGGTTGATGCTGGTGAGGCTCCACACGTCCGCCGCCACCGCGTAGTCCCGCTCGAGAATGGACGCGGCCGCCTCGACTTCGCGCAGGATGGCGCCGGCACCCAACAGCCGCACCCGCAGGCCCGACCCGTCCGCGCGCCGCAAGGGGTACATGCCCTGGATGATGCCGTCCTCGACGCCGTCGGGCATGTCCGGCTGGGTGTAGTTTTCGTTCATCGTGGTGATGTAGTAAAACCGGTTTTCGCCATCCTGGTACATGCGGCGCAGACCGTCCTGCAATATCACCGCCAGCTCGTAGGCATAGGCCGGGTCGTAGCTGACGCAGTTGGGAATGGTGCCCGCCAGCAGCTGGCTGTGCCCGTCCTGGTGCTGCAGTCCCTCGCCGTTGAGTGTGGTGCGACCCGCCGTGGCGCCGATGAGGAAA
>CAYTDW010000686.1:0-2266 GCA_964436585.1 uncultured Halioglobus sp.
GTCATGGGGCCGACCCCACCCGGTACCGGCGTGTAGGCGCTGGCTCTGTCCACCAGGGCTGACAATTCGATATCGCCCACGCCACCCGGATGGTAGCCCGCGTCCACCACCACCGCGCCGTCCTTGACCCAGTCCGCCTTAATGAATTCCGGCTTGCCCACCGCGCCCACCAGGATATCCGCCTGGGCGACGATAGCCGGCAGATTCCTGGTGCGGGAATGACAGATGGTGACGGTTGCGTTCTTCTGCAGCAGCATCATCGCCATGGGCTTGCCCAGGATCGGGCTGCGACCCACGACTACTGCATGCTTGCCCTCTATCTCGATTTGGTAGTGCTCCAGGATACGCATGATGCCCTGCGGCGTGGCGCAGCCGTAGGCTTCCTCTCCCATGGCCATGCGGCCGAAGCCCAGGCAGGTAACGCCATCGACATCCTTGCTCAGGGCGATGGCGTCGAAACAGGCGCGCTCGTCTATCTGCGAGGGCACCGGGTGTTGCAACAGGATGCCGTGGACCTCCGGGTTGGCGTTCAGCTCCTCGATCCTGGCCAGCAGCTCGGCTGTGGTGGTGGTGGAGGGCAGCTCGACCGCGAGGGAGTCCATGCCCACCCGGCGGCAGGCGTTGCCCTTCATCTTGACGTAGGTGGCGGAGGCCGGGTCGTCACCCACCAGGATGGTGGCGAGAATAGGGGCCTTGCCACCCGATCTTGCCTTCAGGCGCTCCACCCGCTGCAGCAGCGCCGCCTCGGTTTGGGCTGCCAGTGATTTGCCGTCCAGGACGAGTGCGGGCATTGGGGTAATCCTTGTGCTGGGCTTGACGGATAGGGGCCGCGCGGGCGAGCACAATTGTCCCATGAGCGCGCCTTGCTGGGGAAGGGCTGGCGCGGCTCAATCCCGGCCACCCGGCGTTGACGCTCACCGCCCCGGTGAGTATGATGCGCCCACCTGAAGACGGGGCCGGTGTTGGTGCCGGTGCAGCAATAATCGGGGTATAGCGCAGTCTGGTAGCGCGCCTGCTTTGGGAGCAGGATGTCGGGAGTTCGAATCTCTCTACCCCGACCACTTTCCACGTCACACCAGGGAAAGTGGTAGATCCCGGTTTTCAGCACCCGACTGTGGTGGCCGTAGCTCATCAGGTAGAGCACTGGATTGTGACTCCGGAGGTGGCGGGTTCGAGACCCGTCGGCCACCCCACCAAATGCTTACAGCGTCTTTTTTTTTCAACCGTAGGGTGGTTCCACGCTAGCGCAAGGCCAGAGGTCTCTTCGCATTGAGGTAGCTGCGCTCCCAGTATCTGTCGCTGAGAAAATCCATGCGCACCTCGCCGCCACGACTGGGCGCGTGGACGAAACGGCCATCGCCGACATAGATGCCCGCATGACTGGGGCGACTGCCTCCATCAGTGGCAAAAATCACCAGGTCTCCGGACTGCAGATTGTCCTCCGTAACATCCGGGGCGTTGAGCCGGCTCATCTCTGCCACCGTGCGTGGCAATGCCATGTTGGCGCTCTCACGATAGACGTAATTGATGAGCCCGCTGCAATCGAAGCCGCTGTCCGGACTGTTGCCGCCATACCGATAGGGCGTGCCAACCAGTCCCAGCGCGTTAAAGAGAATTTCGTTGGCCTGTTCGGCATAGCCCGCTGGTGCCGGTTCTGGCTGCGGTTCCCTTGTGACCTGGCTGCTGCAGCCTGATAGATACAGTGTGGCAAGCGCCATCACGCAACAGATTGTTCGCCAAACCCGGATCATCGACTGTCTTGCCCCTGACTGAATGATCGTGCGGCAGCACGCAACTCGATAAATTGTATCAACATTTGCGCGAATGCCGAAAACAAAAAAAATACAAGCAGGCCTTTGTCGTCCGGCGTTGGCGACCTGTTTGCGCCGGGGCAGAATTGGCAAACGGCTGCGGCATATGACCCGGAACTGGAATCCACTGACTCGCTGGGTTAGCATGCGCCCCACGCGCCCGTAGCTCAGCCCGGATAGAGCAGTAGCCTTCTAAGCTATTGGCCGCAGGTTCGAATCCTGCCGGGCGCGCCATTGTGGCGTCGGGTCGAGGAATCCGGGTGATGGCCGGTAAATGTGGCAGGGCCTGGCACTGTTGCGCAAGTCGCACGGCTTGCGGCACCACCGGGTTTCGAAGACAATACGCACCTCCTGCGCCCATGCGCAGGCGCTATGGTGATCCAGGCGGTCCCCTCGCAGCGATAGGTAGTGAACCCCGCCAGGCCCGGAAGGGAGCAACGGTAGTTACCGACTCG
>CAYTDW010000687.1:0-2261 GCA_964436585.1 uncultured Halioglobus sp.
ACCATTAATTATTAAACATTGTTGTCTTCACGCCTTTGAGGTGGAGGAGATGCACTGGCTCAAGAGAGCGAGAAAGGCCGGCTGACACTTCCCGATCAGCCCATATAGGCCTGCCCACCCTCAACGGCGATGCTCTGGCCGCTGATATAGGACGATTCCGGGCCGCATAACATAGCCACGAATTCACCGATGTCCGTCTCACAGTGGCCGACTCGCTTCAGCGGTATGCCCTGTACGAAAGCGGCGGCCTCCTGCGGATGCTTCTCCATCCACTTTTTCAGCGCCGGAGAGCTGGCGTGGGGCAGAATGCAGTTGGCCCGGATATTGGCCGGGCCCCACTCGCTGGCCGCCGCCCTGGTCAGGGCGCGTATGGCTTCCTTCTCGGCGGCATACACGCCGTAATTGCTCATATCCCAGCGTTTTGCCGCGGTACTGGCCAGGTTGATGATCGAGCCGCCTTGCAGGCTGAGGTAGGGATGGCAGAGCTGCATGAGGCGCAACGTCGCAATCGGGCCGACCAGGAAGGCGTTCATCACCTGCTCGTGCTGCTGCGCCAGCAGGGGCCCCGGCGAGGTGCTCACCGCGTTGTTGACCAGGATGTGGATTCCCCCGAATCGCTCGACGGTCGCCGCCACGGTACGTTCCAGATCGGGGGCCTGGGCGACATCGCAGGCCAGGGCGATGGCGTCGGTGCCGAATCGCTCCGCGATCAGTTCACAGGTCTGCTCACATTTCGAGATGGTGCGGCCCGCCGCCGCTATCCTGACCCCGCGCTTGGCCAGTGCCAGCGCGATGCCCTGCCCGATACCCTGGCCCGCGCCGGTGATCAGTGCGACCTTGTCCTTCAGCATAATGTGCTACCTCGATAGTTGCGCTGCCATGGGACCCACCATAGGGCACGCCCCGTGGTGTTCAAAGCACAAAAGCGGTCTATCGGCTGGACAAATTACGTCGTTGTCACTTCACCATATAGCCGCCATCGCTGACCAGTGTGGCCCCGGTGGTAAAGGCGGACAGGTCACTGGCCAGGTAGAGGATCGGGCCGAGGATTTCTTCAGTTGCCGCGACGCGCTGCTGCAGGGAGGCGTCGATGGCGCCCTGCAGGTAGCCCGGGATGTTGGCGGCGCTGTCGAACATGTCGGAGTGGTAGCTGCCGGGGGCGAGGTCGTTGACCCGGATGCCCAGCGGCGACCATTCCGCCGCCATCACCCTGGTCAGGGCGTGCAGTGCGGCCTTGGTGGCGGAGTAGAAGCCCTGGTAAGGGGAGGGCTTCAGCCCGCCGACCGATATGACGTTGATGATGGAACCGCCCCCGTGCCCGGCCATCCGCGGGGCTAAGCGGGAAGCCAGGTACCAGGGGCCCTTGGTGTTCACGTCAAACAGCTTCTGGAACAATTCCGGGGTCAGGTCAGAGAGCAGACCGAGGGACGGGTTGATACCGGCGTTGTTGATGAGAATATCAACGCGCCCGAAACGCTCGTAGGCGGTTTCTATGAGGCGGTCCAGGTCTTCGATGGTGCCGGCGTGTGCGGCCACGGCGAGCGCCTTGCGGCCGCGACTCTCCACCTCCCGCGCCACCCGCTCGCAATTCTCGAGGCGGCGGCTGGCGACGATCACATCGGCGCCGGCATCCGCCAGGCCAAGGCACATGGCCCTGCCCAAGCCGCGGCTGCCGCCGGTTACCAGTGCGACTTTTCCGGTCAGGTCAATGGCGTGCATGTGGGGATTCCCCTGCGGTTTTAGCTGTACTGGGCGTCCTGAAATGGATCTGAACCAGGCCGCGGTGAGTGGTTAGTGTATGGTATCAATACCTTGCCTGCCAGAAGCTGCCCGCAGCAGCCCCCTGCGCAGTAACGCTGGGGCGGTGCCTTCGTCTTCCTGACATAATATGCCCATTGAAGTGGCTGCAAGTGCTAACGACGGCAGCGGCTGAAGACGCGATAATCGGGCGATTGATACTTTCTACTGGAGTGGATACCTATGAGTGAAGGCGGCAGCGTGTACAACAAGGTCGAAATGGGTGTGCAGCGTTTCGGCGAGAATGGCTACGAGGTCATTCTGGTGGACGCTCCGGCCGAGGGGGTCAGGCGCATAACGCTCAACCGGCCCGACAAACGCAATGCCCTGAACCATGCGCTGCGTGGCGAGCTGCTGCATGCCCTGCAGCAGGGTGACCGCGACGAGGGCGTCAGGGTGCAGATCGTGCGGGGCGCGGGCAGCAGCTTCTCCGCCGGGTATGACCTGGGTGGCGGCAATGAGGG
>CAYTDW010000688.1:0-2257 GCA_964436585.1 uncultured Halioglobus sp.
GCCCCCAGCTGTTTACCGGCACGATCACCGCGCCGATGGTGACCACCGCGATAAACACCGCCATCCATTCGGGGTAGTTGCGCATGGCCAGTCCCACCCGATCTCCCGGCGCCACACCACTGGCCTGCAGGGCCGCCGCGATGGCGTCCGCCTCAGCCATCAGCTGGTTGAAACTGCGGCGCTCGCCCTCGTATACCAGGAACTCCCGGTCGCCGTGCTGGCGCGCCACGGCAAGGGCCTGCACCAGGTTGGCGGGGGCCTGCGGGTAGTAGGCCACCCCGTCCTCGCCGCGCCGCACTTCCCAGGGCGCTCCCGGGCCTGTCAACTTTGCGGTGACGGCTTCGAATGCCTGCTTGATATCGGTCATCAATTCCCCTCGGGCTTGTCAGTGCGGTAAAACTGTCTGGACCAGGCAGGACGCCGTCAGGCAATTACCATGGTTGCCGCACTGACCACGAGATCTCTGGACAGCTCCGCAGGCACCGTATACACAGTGGAGTCTATGTTCGAGACATAGCGCCATTTCGCGGTGACGTCATCCGTTGTGAAATGCACTGTCAGATAGCCCCGGTTGACGAACTCCGCATAGCGCAGATCGTCGACCAGCGGCAGTACGAGCGAGGCCAGGCCCGCTGCGAGGCCCGCGCCGAGCACTGCTTCCAGCCCCGGGGAGGAGACGCTTGGCGTGGCGAATTCAACGCCTGCCGCGGCGCCCTCACTGGTGGTCAGCTGGGAGGCCCAGGCGTTATGCGTGTCACCGGCCAATGTCACCAACCGGGAACCTACCTGTATCGAATGGTTGAGCAGTTCATCACGTTCAAAATTGTAGCCGTCCCAGGCATCGAGGTTATAGGGAATTGCGGAGTCCAGCAGTGCCTGCTGTTCCGCGGTGCGCTCATCCGGTGGAGTGTTCTCCGCCTCCAGGGCCTCAAACAACGCGGCGGTGCCCTCCGCCACGAAATCGTCACCTGCGAGGCTGGGCTCCAACGCCTCCATGATGGGGGAGGGCAAATGGATACGGGCCATCAATACCTGTTGTCCCAGAACCTGCCAACGCGCATTGCTATTGGTGAGCCGGTCTTTAAGCCAGGCCATCTGCTCGCGACCGAGTAGGTGTCTGTTACTGTCATTGATAGCGGCGCGAGTGGCGTCAACATCGATGACTCCACCAACCGCGAAATCGGTATAGACATTTTGCTCGTCCCGGGCTATCAGCCGCGTGTCCAGCATCAGCAGGTCTACCAGGTCGCCATAGGGCAGCTGCCGATAGATTATCTCGCTCTCATTGGCAGGTGGACGCACGGGCAACCACTCATACCAGGCCTGGATAGCCGCCGCCCTGCGTACTGAAAAGCTGCCCTCGGTGGCGGGATCGTGATTTTCGGCGCCCTCGCGCCAGGCGTCATTGGCCAGCTCGTGGTCATCCCATACCAGGATGAAAGGATGCGCAGCGTGGGCGGCCTGCAGATCCGGGTCGCCGTGATACTGGGCATAGCGGGCACGATAGTCTTCCAGGCTCAGCATCTCGTGAGTCGGGTCCGGGACGCGCCCAAACTCCTCGGCGCGACCGGTGGCGTAGCCACCCTGCCCGTATTCATACAGATAGTCGCCGAGGTGCAGTACGGCGTCGCAGTCCTGGTTCGCGACCTCGCGATAGACATTGAAGAACCCGGCGGGGTAATTGGAGCAGGAAAGGACGGCAAAGGTCGCCGCAGAAACCGCACCGAGCGGGGCTGTTCTGGTCTTTCCCACCGGTGATATTTGCTTCCCGACCATGAAGCGGTAGTAATAGGTCTCGGCGGGGTCAAGGCCATCGACATCGACCTTGACGGTATAGTCAACCGCAGCGTCGGTGCTACCCTCACCGCTGCTGACCACTGAGGAGAACTCCGCATCCCGGGCGACCTCCCAGCCGACAAACACCGTGCCCTCACTCTCCGGGCTGACCCGTGTCCATATAATGACCTTGTCGCCAAGCGGATCCCCTGACGCCACCCCATGCAGGAATTCCGCCTGGATGGCCGGCCCTACCGGCGGCTGGCCTGACGACTTGCTGTTGTCCGAACAGCCGATCAGGTTACTGCCCAGCAGCGGGATCAGTGCACTCGCCGCAATAGCCTTGACCAGCGTACGGCGCCGGAATCTGGGGTCCATTTTCATCTCATGTGTCCTCGGGGATGGGGAACTCCAGTATTGGCTGAGCCTCCCTAACTTGCAAGCCACCCCCCGGCTGCTGCGGCTCAATGCGAGCGGCAAG
>CAYTDW010000689.1:0-2256 GCA_964436585.1 uncultured Halioglobus sp.
CCGCCTGGTCAAACGAGGCGCGCGGCACCGCGTCTTCGGCGACCAGGTCGCGCATTCGTATGTGGTTGTTCTGCGCCTCGACCAACTGCGCCGCTGCGGCCGCGCGCTGCGCCCGCGCCGACTGCAGGCCGCTCTCCTCGTTCTGAGGATCGAGGCTGGCCAGAAGTTGTCCAGGTTTTACCTTGTCGCCAACATCCACCAGGCGCTCCACCAGGCGCCCGCCAATGCGAAAAGACTGGTTGATTTCAGTCTGGGCCTGCACCGTACCGGTCAGGGACACGCTGCCGCTGCTGGCCCGGTCCGCCACGGTGATCACGCGCACCGGGCGGATTTCCACTGTCTCCTCATCCTGCCCACGCTGACAGCCCGACAGCAGGGCCAGGGCAGCGCAGGCAAGGAACACACCCGCTACAGACAGATTACCACTGCGCATGGCAGCGACCTCAGTTCGGCCTGCCGTACACCTCATCCAGGCCCTCCCGCAGCGCCGTCGCCCAAACCCCGATGGCCCGCCGCGCGTCCGCGGTGTTGGTCACATTATTGGTGAACTGCAGCATACCGGTTGAGCGGCCGCGCCGGGTGTCCACCACCCGCCCCAGCAATTCGCCGGTAACGGAGTCGCGCAATTCAGCCACCAGGGTCATCTGCCCCGAGTTGGCGGTGTAGGTGCGGCTGCGACCGGCCGCCATCGTGTCCGGTGCGGTTACATATAAATTGACGATGGCCGCGGTGACCCGCAATGTCTCCGGGCCGACCTCGTCCACCAGTGCAAAGCCCCCGCTGGCCAGGTTAGTGCGAAATGTCTCGCGGAACATGTCGGCCAGCCCGGTCTGGATCGCGGCCACATCGCTGCTGTTCAGCCGCCTGGCGGAGCTGCGTTGGCGCTGGTTCGGGTCCCAGTTACTGGCAAAACTGACTTCCACCGGATCAAGCAGCACGCTGTTGAAGTCGCTGATTACCACACCCGGCTTGAGAAAGAGGGCATCTATCCGCGTGCCGGGGGTCCTGACCAGACCGTCCCATTCATCCACCGTCGCGGGCTGGTTACTGGCGCATCCGGCCAGGGTCGCGGCACACAGCAACAGGATCCAGGCATGCAGTTTTCGAATTGGGGTCATATTGTTATCCTCAAGGTAATGGAATTGAAACCTGACGGGTCAAGGGGCGAATTTTGTGGGTGGAGGATAGACGGCAAAGACGCAAAAATCCACCACCGGCGATAGCTCTGCATCAGTCTCCGCCCATTTCAGCAGGTTGCAGCTCGGGCACTGCGAACGGTTCCAGGTCTGGCGCCGCTTTCTGCGGTGCCGTGCCTGGAAGTATCTCAAAGTTTGGTGCAAACGGAACCATCAGGCCACGCAGCTGATCGAGGGCCTTGCGGTCGCCGACGAAGGTCGCCTTGCCGTTCTTTAGCAGGTCGTCGAAACTGTTTAACCCCATCATCACCAGATTCAGGTCGGCGCGGTTGATGGTGACCGTGAGATCCGGATTTTTCGCCTGCTGGCCCTCGATGTTGGTCAACGTCGCATTGCTCAGCTCGACGAGGTACTTCTCGCCGTTGTCGGGCGTCACGAGGTTGATGGTGAACTGCAGGCCCTCCGCCCGCTTTGGATCCATGCTGATGCCCAGGAAGTCCAGCCACAGCTCGGTGGACATGGCGCGCACCACGTCCGGCCCGGTTGTGCGGGGGGGCGTACCACCGGGCAGGCCGTTGCGCAACTCGAAAGCGCCTTGCAGGTAGCTGTTGCGTACACTGGTGCTTTCAGCCTGATAGCCCAGTTGTTCGTAGCCGTTGGCCAGCAAACGCCGTGCCGGCATATTCTGCGGTTCGGCAAACACCAGCTTGTTAAGGATTTCCGAGGCCTCGAGATACCTGCCCTGGTCAATCAGCTCCCTACCCTTGGCCATGATTTTGTCCGAGCCGCCCATCATCTCCACATAGAGCGGGGCCGAATCCCGCGGCGACATGGGATGGAGGTTGACCGGGTTGCCATCGTAGAAACCCAGGAAGCGATTGATCACAGCGCGGGAGTTGTTCCCGACATCACCATGGTAGCTGCGGGCAGCCCACTTATGTTGCAGGCTCTTCGGCACCTCATACACATTGTGGATCTCGTTGATCGTCACACCCCGATTGGCGTAGTGCAATGCCTGGTTGTTCAGGTTGGCATAGGTGTCGCGCTGCGCGCGCATCACCTCCTGGATGCGCGCATTGCCCCAGCGCGGCCAACTGTGCGAAGCAAACATCACCTCCGC
>CAYTDW010000690.1:0-2255 GCA_964436585.1 uncultured Halioglobus sp.
ATCAGACATAGCGTATTGCCACCACCGGATCCAGACGGGCGGCGCGGCGCGATGGTATGGCCGCTGCCAGGACGCCAGTCAGTGTGGCCAACACCACCGACATCACGACCAGTGACTGGGCTACCGGTATATGGAACAGCCCAGGCCCGTAGGTATTGAAACCCCATACCAGCGCGTAACTGACGGCAACGCCGATGATCGAACCCAACAGCCCCAGGACGCCGCCCTGGATCAGGAATACGCGCAGGATCTGTTGTTGCGTCGCGCCGGTGGCGCGCATGATGCCGATTTCGCGGGTGCGCTGTACCACGCTGACCGACAATACACTGGCAATGCCGAATGCAACCGATATGGCCACAAAAACCTTGATCATGTTGGTGGACACGCTCTGTGAGCTTAACGCACTCATCAGCTGCGCGTTCGTTTCCATCCAGCTCTCTGTTTTCAGCGAGGTCAACCGTTCGACCTGCCTCGCGATCCTGTCAGCGCTGAAGATATCTTCAACTGTTACGTCGATGACCGTTACGCCGCCGGGCAGGTTCAGCAGCGCCTGTGCCTGTTTCAGGTCAAGATAGATGTAACGTGCATCCAGCTCACGCACGCCGAGCTCAAACACGGCGGCGATGTTCACCACAGCAGTATTCTGTTGACCGGTTTCCAGCCGCAACTTGTCACCCACGCGTAAACCCAGCTTGTCAGCGAGTTGCCTGCCGATCATCGCATCACCGCCGCCCACGCGCAGCTGGCCTGCATGTATATAGTCACGCAACGGGATGATACGCTGGTAACGTTCGAGATCGATGCCGACCAGTGCGACCGATTCGAGTGCCTCGCCGCGGCGCGCAAATGCAGGTCCGGAGACGACCGGAGATACCGCCGTCAATAGGGGCAGCCTGTCGAGAGTGGCAGTGATGCCCTGCCAGTTGTTGATCGAACGCAGGCGCTGTGCCCGTTTGTCCTCCTGCAACAGTTGCACCGTGCCCGGTGCGGGCGGCAGGACGATGTTGATCTCATCGGGCGATAACAGGCGGATGTGCGACTGGGTACCCAAGGTGCGTTCAATGATATTCGACTGCAGCCCTTCTATGAGCGCAGATACAAATACAATGACCGCTACACCAACGGCAATGCCAACCATAATCATGGCGGTCTGGGCGTGGCCCTCGCGCAGAAAAGTGATCGCGATGGTCCACTCGGTCCACAGGCTGCGGAGAAACCGGATCAATTCAGGTTTACCGGCAGTTCATTGGCGGTGGCATGGTCGCCGGTTTTTTCAAAAACCGGCAGTGCCTGTTCGGTAATGCGTACCCGCGTTCCGTCTGCCAGCGGTGTGGTGACGTCCGCCAGTACGGTGTCGCCTGCCTGCAAGCCACTTAGCACTTCGGACATCGCCAGGCCGCGCAGGCCCAGTGTCACGGTCGTCCGTTGCACCCTGCCCCCGCGCAGCGTCAGCACCTGCGCAGTGTTGCCTTGCACTGCTGTGAGTGCATCGTTCGGAACGGCGAGTGCCCGATCACGCCGACCGGTTTCAATATTGACCGATACGGTCATATCCTGCAGCAGGAAATCGGGGACGGGATCAACTTTCAGACGGACATCCACCGTGCCGCGCGCTGGATCGACTGCCGGGGCGATGAAATTGACAGTGGCAGGAAAGGGCTTGTCCGGGTAGGCGTCGGCGATGATGCTGGCGTTCTGCTCCAGTGACAGCAGCGACAGGTTCTTTTCATCCAGCGGTACACGTATCTCGGTGTCTCCACTGAGTGCGATAGTGAACAGCGCACGGCCGGGCTGCACCAGATCGCCGGGTTCCACATTGCGGGTCAGCACCGTGCCGGCCACCTCGGCGCGAATGACCGTCCTGGCCAGTTTTGCCTGTAGCGAGGCCAGCTGCTCGCGCAACCTTGTTTCCTCAGTGCCTCCTGCGGCCAGCGCGGCCAATGCCAGCCGGGCTGTCTCGACGGCATTACGTGCCAGGATCTCCTGTTGCTCGGCCTGCTCGAGAGCTTCTGTAGACAGGCTCGAACGATCCGCCAGACTGCGCCGTCGTTCTGTTTCCCGAATCGCCTGTTCCAGTTCCACCTCGGCCCGGGTCAGCGCCACTTTGGCCTGCGGGCGTGTGGTATTTTCCAGCTGGTCCAGGGCGGCCCCGACCTGGCGTATCTGCGCCGGGATATCATCCTCACGCAGTACCAGCAGGATATCGCCGGGCAGGACTTTGTCGCCTTCCTGGACCCGACGTTCAAGCACCACAC
>CAYTDW010000691.1:0-2253 GCA_964436585.1 uncultured Halioglobus sp.
AGTACTTTCGAGGTTGATCTCAATGATGACCCCCACGTATGACTCGAATCTGTCGTCCAGGGTGTCCTCGACCGTATCCTGCAGGGCCGTATCCACCTTGTCCTCAACCGCCGAGTCGATGGCCTGCGCACCCAGCACCAGAACCCGCTCCTCGATCTGCTCTTCAACCTGCTCCTGGATCGTCTCCTCCACCTGCTGCTGGGCGGTGTCCTCCACGGCCTGGTCGACCGTGTCCTCAACCTCACCCTCCAGGGCATCGTCAACCTTGTCTTCAACTGCGGACTCGATGGCCTGGGCACCGAGCACCAGCACCCGCTCCTCGACCCGCTCTTCAACCTGATCCTGCGCGGCATCCTCGAGGGCCTGGTCGATGCCCTCTTCCGGCGCGCCCCCGAGGGACAATTGTGCCTGGGCGCAGTTCACCCCCAGCAGCAGTGACAGCGCCAGCAGCAGGGTGGAGCCAAAACCGGGACGAGCTCGCGCCACCCCGGATTGATTGAGGATTTTTCCTCTACCTTTCAGCAAGTTAGGTGTATCCATGGAGCCCCTCCACAGCCGGCACAAACGGCCCGGCCCTGATACGTTGACGGCCAGCCTCAGGAATAATTCCCCGGGATGGAATAGAATCCACCCCTGAAACGTTACCCATCATAGCAGGAATGAAATGCCAATGCTCAGCGATCTACAACGCGAGGCACTGCTCGCGGAGCTGGGCGGATTGCGCAGGTTCTGCATATCCCTGGCCGGTAATGCAGCCGATGGGGATGACCTGCTGCAGGCTACCGTGGAACGGGTACTCGAAAAAGGCATGCCGGCGGACGCCCATGTGGCCCGGTGGGCCTACCGGGTGTGTAAAAACGCCTGGATTGATGAAATTCGGTCCAGGGACGTGCGGCAGAAGTACCCCCACCTGGTGGTGGATGAAGACAACGACTCGCCGTCCGCGGAGCAATCCGCCAGTGGCGAAAGGGAACTGGAAGCAGTAAGCGCGGCCCTGAATGGCCTGCCGCCGGATCAGCGCCTGGCGCTGACCCTGGTGGCGATCGACGGCAAGAGCTACGCGGAGGCCGCCGAGATACTGGACGTGCCGATCGGGACGATAATGAGCCGGATCGCGCGGGCCAGGCGCCATCTGCTTGAACACAGCGGCCCGCGGGACGCGCAATGAGATGACTATGGACACGACACAGCAGGATTACGAATTACTTTCCCGATACCTGGACGGGGAGCTGCCACTCGCCCTCGCCAGGGAACTGGAACAGCGGCTGGCGGCAGAGCCGGCCCTGGGATCGGTGTTGGCCCGTATGCGGGCACTGCAGGGGCAGCTGCACCATGCCTATGAGGGTATCGCCCAGCAGCCGGTTCCCCAGCGAATCCTCGCCCTGCTGCAGGCACCGCAAGCGAACGTGGTGCCTATCGGCCACAAGCCGTCTCTCACTGCGCCGCACAACCCGCCCCGCAAGCGCGTGATGAACTGGGGCTTCGCCCTTGCCGCCTCGCTGCTGGTCGCCGTGTCGGCCACCCTGGTGACCCGCCTGGAGCAGCAGCCCGCCCAACCCGGCGCGGCGGGCACGGACAGCCTGCTGTCACTGGCACTTGAAGCCTCCCCCTCCCGCGGCGAGGGCTGGGAAGCGCTGGCCGATGGCCGCGAGTTGAGGCCGGTGCTGAGTTTCCAGACCAGTGCCGGCAGCTGGTGCCGCGAGTACCTGCTGCGCAGCAGCGAAGGTAGCTGGCACGGTGTGGCCTGCAGGGGTGACGCCGGCTGGACCACCACGGTCCTGGACGGCACCGAGTCTGCCGGATCCTCGACCGACTATCGCCCGGCCGGGGCCGCCAGTGCGGACGAGGTTGCCGACTTTATCGACCGCAGCGCGGCAGGTATTGCCCTGGATGCCAGGGAAGAAGCGGAACTTATCGCCCGCGCCTGGAAATAGCACAGGCGCGCTCTCGCTGGCCTTGGCGAGCATCGCCCCGGCCAACCCGCAGTTCCAGGTTCAGTTATTAAAAAGAGAAGCAGGGCCTATCGCCTCATGTTGACGATAGGCCCTGGGGTTCAGTGCAGAGGGCTAGCGGTCCCTGCTCTGTGAGACGGGTGACGGAAAGGCTGAACCAGAACAATAAAACCCACACCACAAGGGCGCGGCAGGTTTTGCCCCTTTCCGAGAAAAGATTGAGGCAGGTAGCGGGGCTGCAAGACCTCTTCTGTTGTGCTCATGAACTGTGCTCACGAGCGCCGAGAGACTTTTTGCACCC
>CAYTDW010000692.1:0-2251 GCA_964436585.1 uncultured Halioglobus sp.
CAGGCAGTGCATCCACAGCCGTTGTGCTGATAGCCCACAAACCCCAAACCGCCAGGAACACGCTGGCCATCAGCACCAGGAACCGGTTGCCCAGTGACCATCGAATCAGCGCGGCGATCATGGCCGTTCTCCTGTCTGCCCGGTCGAGTTCAGGAAATCCTTTGGTGGCTTGGATCCTGCCGCGGGTTCCTTTGGATAAGCGCCCGTAAGGCTGGCTTCGGAGTCGAGCAGGAACTGGCCGCTGGCCACCACGTTCTGCCCTTCGGTTAGTCCGTCCGTAACCACAGTGAGTTTGCCGATTTCGGGTCCCAGCGTGATAGCCACAGGTTCAAAGCGACCCTCGCCCAGTGCCACCATCACCATCGTGCGCTGCCCGGTGCGAATGACCGCCTCCGTGGGCACAGCCATTACGGTGTCATCGCTGCTGGACACCAATCTGACCCGTGCCGACATCCCCGCACGCAGCTGGCCAGCGGGATTGGGCAGCTCGATGCGCACCTGCAAGGTCCGGCTGCCGACCGCGAGCTCGGGTAAAACCGCGATAATCCGCCCCTTGAGCGCACTTGTGGGAAACGCGGCTAACGTGACCTCCGCATAACTGCCCAGGCGCACCCCCCAGGCGCGTTGCTCAGGCACGGCGACTTCCAGCCAGAGGGTCTCGATGCCCTGGATTTGTGCCAGAGTCTGCCCGGCGGACAGCGTCATACCGCTGCGGACGTCCAGTGTATTCAGCACACCGCCGCGGGAACTATTCAAAATGAAGCTCTGCTGTGCACGTCCGGACTGCTCCAATTCTGCGATGGATGCCGCTGGCATGCCGAGCATGCGCATACGTTCGCGCGCGCCCGCGCGCAGTGCGTCGTCATCTGCCGCGCGCAAGGCCAGGAATTCGGCCTGCGCCGCGCTCCATTGCGGGACCAGAACTTCCACCAATGGTTGGCCTGCCGCGATGACATCGCCAGGCGCCAGTGGCCACACACGCTCTACCAGTGCGGCGCTGCGGGTCTGCTCGATGGCGAGTTCGCGTCCATTGAAAGCCAACAGTCCGGTGGCCTCAATCGCGGTCTCCAGCGGTATTCTTGTCACTGTCGCCTCGCGCAGGCCAATATTCTGCGTGATCTGTGGGCTAATGCGCAGCGAGAAATCACCCGGCTGATCGGCAGCATCGTCGCTGGCGTACTTGGGCACCAGGTCCATATCCATGAAGGGCGATTTGCCGGGCTTATCAAAGTGGTGTTGTGGTGACATTGGGTCGTACCAGTACAACACCTCGCGTTCCTTACTGGGTTTGCGGTCGGCGGATATTGCCTCCGGGCCCTGTGACGGCGCGCGTTGTCCCCACCACCAGCCGGTCGCCATGCCGGCGACCACCAGTAAAATGCCAGTTAACACGGTAGTCAGCTTTCTCGTCTTGCGGTTCATGGTTGTGCTCCTGTCAGGCCGGCGGAATCAGCTTCGTCGATGTCGCCGTAGGCAAAATGTAGTCCTGCGGCGATAAGTTGCCGCTGCCCTGTTGTCTCTATCGCCTGCAAGCGTGTGGCGATGCGGTCGCGCCTGGCGGCGATAACCTCCGTCAATGAGCCCTGGGCGCTGCGCCAACTCGCCATGGCCAGATCGACCTTTTTATCCGCCAAAGGCAGAAGCGTGTTGGTGTAGCGCTGCTCGAGGCGTAGCAATCTGTGGTACTCGGAAAGTTCCACTTCAAGCATGGCCGCATGCTCGCGCAGGCTGGCATCGCGCTCGGCATCCAGCGCCGCCCTGTCTGCCAGCTTGCTGGCGATCATTGGCGTCTGGCGTGATCCAGTAAACAGCGGCAGGTCTACTCGCACTTCCAACATGGCCATATCGCTGAAACCGGAGCCGCGCTCGAGCCAGGCCACGGTCACGTCCCAATCCGGTCGGGTGGCCGCACGTGACTCCGCGATGCCCGCGTCAAGCAGGCGTTCTCTGGGATTGAAGCTAAATAGCTCGGGATGCTCATGCAGTTTGTGGTTCAGGTCTGTCGCATCGATAGTCCAATGCGGAACCTCGCCCGCCAATGGTCGTTCGGCGGCATCGCCTACCCAGCGTCGCAGTTGCGCCAGCGATTGCTCGCGCCCTGCCCAAATCTGGTCGCGCAGCGTGGCGATTGCGGCCGCCTCTTCTTGTGGTATCAGGGTGTCTGACACCGGCCCCGCGGCGGCGGCCAGGCGGGCGCGCACAACGCGGTCAAACAACAGATTGTCGCTCTCCCAGACGGCCACCTGCGCCA
>CAYTDW010000693.1:0-2246 GCA_964436585.1 uncultured Halioglobus sp.
AGGCTGTTCAGCGTATCGAGCGCCAGCCCGACCCCGCGCAAACTGTCGGCGTCCGCGGCGGCCAACTGCCGCCTGTCTATTGTCTCGAGGTAAAGCACCGCGGCATTCAGGGGCTGGCGCAGGTCGTGGCTGGCCGCGGCCACAAAGCGGGTGCGGCTGGCAGTCGCTTCCTCGGCCTGTGCCTTGGCTTTGAGCAGGGCGGTCTCGAAGCTGCGACGCAGGTCGAGTTCGTGTTCCAGGCGCTCATTGACCTGGCGCAGCTCGGTGGTCCTGTCCGCCACGGTCTTCTCCAGGTTGCTGGCGGCCTGGAACGCGGCGAAAGCGCCGCCCTCCACGTTGATCCGGTGTTCAACCCGATCCAGCAGTACCTGGTTGGTTTTACGCAATCTGGCCACCTCCCGCTCGAGCTCACACAGGCGCTTCCGCACAACAGGGGGCAGTGAGTCTCCCAGCGGCTCGGCGTCGATCTTCATGGGCCCAGGCGGAATGCGAGGCAGTTGAACGAGTTATTCATATTGAGCGAATTCGACTGTTCTCCCATGCAGGAAAAGCCCCAGACATTGCAGGCCCTGAACTGCTCGAATACCGCATCCTGCAACTGGTAGCGCATGACAACCTGGCGGCGGGCCGCGCACTCAAACCCCAGCACCATCATATGATCGCCGAGGTCGTGGCGCATGCGTTCGCAGGCCCTCTGCAGTTGCGCCACGTAGTCCACCTGGGTGGCTACCCGGAACACCACGCCCTCGTCAATGGCGCAGGCGCACTGCAGCGAGCCGTCCTCGAGAATCTGCATGAAACCGCGTGGGTAGGCGCGATCGCCCACGGTAATGATAGCCGGGTGTACGGCGAGTGTTTCCTGGTCCAGGGTGGCCGGGTCCAGCGAGCACAGCCGGGCGTACTCCGTGACCGCAACCTCGCCGTTGATTTCGTGAACAAGCCGGCGCGCCGGTGTGGCCGCTGTAATGACGCCCCGCTTGTCGCTGGGCGTGAAGTTGTGGAAGTTGTAGTGCCTGAACTCGAGGGCGCTATGGACCAACAGCAGCACCGCGCTGTCGTCGCAGAAGGCGCCCTGGTACAGGACTGGCGTGCGCATGAGCTGCCAGTTATCGCCACTGGACCCCCCGACCAGGTGAATCGTACCCAGCTCGTTGCCCAAGGCAGCGGCGACGAATTCCTCCGCCTGGCTGAGGCTGTCTATCAGCAGCAGGGCGAACGTATTCGATGCGTTTGATTGCGGGGATTGTTCGCGCAGCTCCCACTGCATGGACAGTACGAGATCCCTGGCCTGCTGGAAGCCGAAGTTTTGCAGGCCCTCGATCTTGCGCGCCACGCAGCTGAAGGCACTGCGGTCAAAACTGATGGCCGAGATCGTGTTCTCGAGGTAGCCACCGGGGCTTATCTCCCCCGACGTGGAGCAGCCAAAAAAGCGTTTGCCGGGGTGTCGCGCCAGGGCGGCCTCGAGTGCGGCTCCGGTATGATTGGGGCCATGCAATAGCAGCACGAACTCCGACGCGGCCAGCGGCAGCCTGGAAAAAAGCTCATCGATGGCGCCGCTGGTGTCAGCAATAGCGGAGTTGAGGGAAGAAATGCCGGCAGCCATCGGTCGATCATAGTCGACTTGGGCTACCGGCGAAACGGGTGGCATGGCCGGCCCGGACCTGTGGCAGTTGACCCACACGGCAGCGGCGGTGTGCCCGCAACCGGTCACGACATTGAGCACGCACGGGCCGCAGCTTCAGCATGGGCACTGTTACAGCACAGGATAATGGAATCCGGTAATAGATAAATTGTACCAAGGGATTAGCGGTTGCCCGGTAAAATCGGCCTGGCTTTGCTACTTTAGTATAAGGTCATGCTCCGTTTGTGCAATTGTGACCCCTGCGGGTGAAGGACTAGTATTTTTTCAGGCTTGCCTGGGATAAGATTTTCGCGCAAGATCCCTTTGATCCACCTGGTAAGTCAATAAAAACACGGAGAACACAGCCCATGTTCAAGTCAAAGCCCCTCGTGACTGCAGTCGCCATCGCCTACCCCTGTCATTTACCGCCTCCGGGCTCAGCGCCGCCGTGCTCGAGGAAGTCATGGTAACCGCCCAGAAGCGGGAAGAGAGTATCCAGGACGTGGGCATTGCCATCTCCGCGTTTACCGGCGACCAGCTGTCGCAGCTGGGCTGGACCAATGCCCAGCAGGTTACCGCAATGGCCCCGGGTGTGCAGACCATCCAACCCAACGGAGAGGCCAAC
>CAYTDW010000694.1:0-2239 GCA_964436585.1 uncultured Halioglobus sp.
CGGTGCTGGTCTGGCGCAGCGCCGTGGTCAGGTTGTAATCCTCGCTCTGGTGGTGGGCCACATGGGCCGCCCACAGCAGGGTGCGCTCGTGCCCCATGCGGTGCTGCCAGTAATAGCACAGGTCGTACAGCACCGTGGCCAGTACCCAGGTGAACCAGTGATCCGCCGCCATCAGGTCCAGGGAGAAATGCGCGGTCACCAGGTAATACACGTAACCGCCCACGCCCAGGGTGACGAAGCGGCGGGCCTGGCTCAGCACGCCCAGGAAGAGGCTGCTGATACTGTCGCTCAGGCGAAAGGTATTGCGGTGTCGGGCCAGGCCGTACAGCCACTCGACAATTATCGCGAGGATAAAGAACGGTACTGCGGCGACAATCAGGTTCATGAATCGGCTTTCGCTCCACGGCCCCAAGCTTCTATCCCATCGACCGCAATTCGTACCCGGTCGGACCAGGCGCCAGTCTACTGCCCGTCGCGCGGAAAATCAGCAGCTGGAGGCGTGGATTAACAGGGCCGATTCCGGCTAGTAGCGGCTGCGCCGGGGGGCTATATTGCAGACATGCACACAGACCCCGCCAGAGCTGACACTTGCCGCGACTTTGCATCCGCCGGCGGCGCCGAGGCCTGCGCGGACACAGCGGGCCTGCCTGACCAGGAAATTTGCCACCAGGCCAGGCTGGCCCGGGACCCGCGTTTCGACGGTGAATTCTTTCTCGCCGTGCGCACTACCGGCATCTACTGCCGGCCGATCTGCCCCGCGCGCGCGCCAGCCGAAAAGAATGTCCGCTACTATCGCAGCCCGGCCCAGGCCGCGAGGGACGGCTACCGGCCCTGCCTGCGCTGCCGCCCGGAATCGGCCCCCGGCAGCCCCGCCTGGCAGGGTACCGCCACCACCGTGCAGCGCGCCCTGCAACTGATCCGGCAGGGTGCCCTCGAGCAGGGCACGCTGACGGGTCTCGCCGATCGCCTGGGCATCGGGGAGCGCTACCTGCGCAAGCTGTTCGAGCGCGAGCTGGGCGTTTCGCCCCAGGCCATCGCCCTCAACCAGCGCCTGCTGTTCGCGAGGAAACTGCTGGCGGAAACCCGGCTTCCGGTAACGGATATCGCCTTCGCGGCGGGCTTTGGCAGCGTGCGCCGCTTCAACAGCGCCGTGCGGGCCCAGTTCCGTCAGACTCCCCGCGAGTTGCGCCGCAGCCCGGCTCGGGCGGGCGCTGGCGGCATCCGGCTGCAACTGCAGTACCGCCCGCCCTATGACTGGGCCGGGGTGGTCGGATTTTTCACTAGGCATGCCATAGCGGGGGTGGAAACGGTGGCGGCGGACTGCTATCGCCGCAACCTCATGTTGGGGGGACAGCCCGCTCACTTCGAGGTGCGCCCGGCCGCTAGGCGCAACGCCCTTGAACTGGAATTGCACGCAGCCGACCACAGCCTGCTGATGCCGGTGGTGGCCGGGGTGCGGCGCATGTTCGACCTGGATGCCAACCCCGCGGCGATCGCCGACACCCTCGGCCGTGACCCGTCCCTGGCGCCGCTGCTGGCGCAGTTTCCGGGAATACGGGCACCGGGCGCCTGGTCCCTGTACGAGTCCACCGTGCGCGCCATCATCGGCCAACAGGTCAGTACCCTGGCCGCCCGGGGGATCATCAGTCGACTTGCGGCTGCCACCAGCACAGACCAGGACCACCAGGTATTTCCGCCGGCCGACGCCCTTGCCGCCCTGGGCGACCGCCATTTCCCGATGCCGGGCCGGCGGCGGGAGACCCTGCGCGGTATCTGCCGCCAGTTCAGCGCCAGCGAGGAGCTGCTGGACCTCGACACCCTGGCCGCTGCCGGCGGCGTGGGGCCGTGGACCGTCGCCATGGTGGCCATGCGCGGCGCCGGCGATCCCGACGCCTTCCCCCACCGCGACCTCGGCCTGGAGAAAGCCTGGCAGGGAATCGCCCCCGATGGGCGTTCACTAAAGGACCAGGCGCCGCTGTGGCGCCCCTGGCGTTCCTACGCCGCCAACCTGCTGTGGAGGAGCTACAGCCAATGAACTACCGTTATCTGGACAGCCCTATTGGCAGTCTCCGGCTGCTATCGACAGGCTCGCACCTCGCCGCAATCGAGTTTGAACACCACCACGGCAAGCCGGGCGCAGACACCCAAACCAGCGATGCCGTGCTCGAGCTTGCCGCTACGCAATTGCTGGAGTACTTCGCGGGGCGGCGCAGGCAGTTCGCGCTGCCGCTGGCGGCGG
>CAYTDW010000695.1:0-2226 GCA_964436585.1 uncultured Halioglobus sp.
CGGCCAGCGCCCGCTCCAGCAGGCGGCGCCCCAGTGCGATCGAATCTTCCCGGGTCTGGTTTTTGAGAAAATGGCGAATATTGGTGCGGGCCTTGGCCGACACGGCGTAATTGAACCAGGAGGGGTTGGGGGTGGCCCCGGGGGCGGTCAGGATTTCCACGGTTTCGCCGCTCTGCAGCGGCTCTGACAGGGGCGCGAGGCGGCGATTGATCCGGCAGGCCACGCAGCTGTTGCCGACGTCGGTGTGTACCGCGTAGGCGAAATCGACCGCGGTTGCGCCCCGGGGCAGCTCAAGAATCCTGCCCTTGGGGGTGAATACGTAGATTTCATCGGGAAACAGGTCGATCTTGACGTGCTCGATAAATTCCAGGGAGTTTCCCGCCCTCTGCTGCATCTCCAGCAGGCCCTGCACCCACTCCCGGGCGCGGGCATGGCTGCCATTGGTGGTCTGGCCGTCGGTCTTGTACAACCAGTGCGCGGCGATACCGTTGTTGGCCATGGCCTCCATCTCCCGGGTGCGGATCTGGATTTCAATCGGAACCCCGTGCATCCCCATCAGCACAGTATGCAGCGACTGGTAACCATTGGCTTTGGGAATGGCGATGTAATCCTTGAACTCACCCGGGACCGGCTTGTACAGGCTGTGGATACAGCCCAGCACCCGGTAGCAGGTGTCGACCGAGTCCACGATGATGCGGAAGGCGTAGATATCCATGATCTCGGAGAAGGATTTACGCTTGGATTTCATCTTCTTGTAGATGCTGTAGAGGTGCTTTTCGCGGCCGATTACCTCTACGTCGTGTCCCTCCTGGGCGAGGGTGCTCTCGACCTGGTGACGGATCTTGTCGACCAGCTCCTTGCGGTGACCCCGGGCCCTGCGCAGGGCCGCGTCGATGCGGCGGGCCCGCATGGGGTAGAGTGCGTTGAAGCCCAGGTCCTCAAACTCCATGCGCACGGTATTCATCCCGAGGCGCATGGCGATCGGTGCGTAGATGTCGAGAGTTTCCCGGGCAATGCGACGGGCTTTGCCGCTCTGGAGCACTCCGAGGGTGCGCATATTGTGCAGGCGGTCCGCCAGTTTCACCAGGATAACCCGGATATCGCGGGCCATCGCCAGCGCCATTTTCTGGAAATTCTCCGCCTGCCTCTCTTCCAGGGTCTCGAATTCCATCTGGGTCAGCTTGCTGACGCCGTCGACCAGCTCCGCCACCGTTGGGCCAAACTGCTTGCCGATAGCCGACTTGGGTATGCCCGTGTCCTCGATGACATCGTGCAACATGGCTGCCATCAGGCTCTGGTGGTCCATATGCATGTCGGCGAGGATGCCGGCAACCGCCAGGGGGTGGGTCACATACTCTTCACCACTGCGGCGAACCTGGCCGAAATGGGCCTGTTCCGCGAAGTAGTAGGCGCGCTTTACGTGATTGGTCTGCTCGGGATTGAGATAACTGCGGAGCGTGGAGTCGAGGGCATCAATGGTTTGCATTGCTGATCAGCGGTCCTGATGCCCCGGAACACTAGAGGGCCTCGCTGGCCTCCATGACATCCGCGAGCTCCTGCTCGGCGTCCAGTTCGTCCTCGCGCAGGAGGATGTCCGGGGTGATAAAGCCTTCCGCGATTTCGCGCAGGGCTATAACTGTGGGCTTGTCTGATTCTTCCTGGACCATCGGGTCCTTGCCGCCGGTGGCCATTTGCCGTGCCCGCTTGCTGGCCACCATGACCAGCTCGAAACGGTTCGCGACATGTTCCAGACAATCTTCAACGGTTACACGTGCCATTACCTGATACTTCCCTTAGTGAATTTGCCAAAGGCGGCGGAACCGCAAATTATACCCTTAACCCCCCAGGGGGCGTCCAGCGTGAATTATGCCCGCCCCGGGGCTGGCACGGGGTGGCTTCAGCGCAGCAGGTCCTGCAGCAACTCTGCCAGTTCCACCTGTTGGCGCGAGGTCCGCAGGCGCTGGCTGGCGACGATGGCCTGCAACTCGGCCAGGGCAGTGTCGAAGTCCTGGTTGACCACGAGGTAATCGCCATCGACGTAGTGGGACATCTCCTCCACGGCCTCGGCCATACGCGCGGCGATGATGGCGCTGTCGTCCTGCCCGCGCGCCGTCAGGCGCTGTTGCAAGGTTGCCCGGGAGGGGGGAAGAATAAATATGGCCTGGGTCTGGGGCATCAGCCGCTTTACCTGCTGGGCGCCCTGCCAGTCGATCTCGAGGATCAGGT
>CAYTDW010000696.1:0-2226 GCA_964436585.1 uncultured Halioglobus sp.
GATTTTTTAGAAGGCGCGCTCACCAAGGCGGGATTGCTGAGCGCAAAGCGATGATAGACCGTGAACACGAACTGCCCATCAGCCGGCAGGCTAAAGTGCTGGATATCAGCCGGGGCACTGCCTACTACCAACCCAAGCCGGTCAGCCCGAGGGATCAGACCTTGATGAACCGAATCGACCGGCTGCACCTGGAGCTACCGTTTGCCGGCGCCCGGATGCTGCGCGATCTGTTGCGCCAGGAAGGCCACAAGGTCGGCCGCAAGCATGTCTCCACGCTGATGAAGCGCATGGGCATCGAGGCCCTGTATCGCAAGCCCAGGACGACAAAACCGCATCCGGGACATCAGGTCTACCCCTACCTGCTGCGCAGCCTGCAGATCACTCGGGCCAATCAGGTTTGGGCAATGGATATTACCTATCTGCCGATGGCCAGGGGATTTGTCTATTTGGCTGCCGTGGTGGACTGGTATTCCCGTCGGGTCCTGGCCTGGAAGGTATCCACCACCATGGATGTGCACTTCTGCCTGGAGGCGGTGGAGGAGGCCATGGTGAACTACGGCACCCCGGAAATCATGAACACCGACCAGGGCAGCCAGTTCACCAGCCAGGCTTTCACCGGCCTGCTCAAGGAGAACGGTATCCGCATCAGCATGGACGGCAAGGGGGCCTGGCGGGATAACGTCTTCGTTGAACGGCTATGGCGGTCAGTGAAGTATGAGGAAGTCTATCTCCACGCCTACGACTCGGTCTCATCGGCAAGGGCAGGGTTGGATCGCTACTTCCGGTTTTACAATGGGCGCCGGCCCCACTCGAGCCTTGACCGGCAAACTCCCGATCAGGTTTACTTTGAATCGCTGCCGCAGCTCCTGCCAGCTCAACCCATGGGCAGTCATCCACTTATAAAACAGGGGTCAACTGTCCAAAGGATTGGGGCCACCTCTCTACTTGATACCAAGTCGTACCATCAAAGTGGTCCTCGATCATACGGGCTTATGCGGCAAGCGCCGCTGTGTCGATCCTGCCGGCCTCGCTGATGTTCAGCTCCCGGCGCAGTTCCTCCAGGTCCCGCTGCCAGAGTCGCGACCAGTCCAGGCCAACCATTGGAAGGGAGCGCCGGCCGATCTCGTAGCCTTCACAGAATGCCTTGATTTGCGCGCCCAGTTGGTCGCCGCTTTTCCATACGGTTTTCAACAGTACGATTGATACCATGAAGGCGAAAAAAGTCGCGTTGCGCATCTGGCCGAGGTAGACGCCGGCCACACCGTACTCACCCTCCTCGTTGAACGCAAAACCAGTGAGTACATGCCAGAAGTCATGGGTTTCATAGAGGTGGGCGAGCAGCCATTCTCCGTCATTTTTGTCGGGCAGGGGATCGACCAGGTTGGGATCGATGTTCCGCTGCCGTTCAAGTTTCGCCAGGGTGTGTCCCAGGGTGTTGGTTGGGAGGGCGAGCAGCGCATCCAGATCCACTCTGGCCAGCCTTTTTCGGGCGGCTACAATGGGGCCCAGTTGCGGGTAGTCCTGCACCAGTTCCTTCGCGACCCGATCCCAGCGCGCCAGCTTTCTGCCCCAGTTCGAGCGGTTGAAGGTCAATTCCACGACACCCGCTTCCTTGATATTTTCGGGGTCGCGCATGAGGCGCAGCACTCCCAGTCCAAAGCGAAAAATATTGCGGGGTTTGTTCTCGTACTGGTACCCGTTGGCCATGATGCAAGCTCCCGTGAACATCTTGATAAAAGCTTAGGAGAACTGCACGGCGAATACTACTCACAATCAATTTGCCTCGCGGGCAAAGGCTATCTCGTTGAAATACTGGCACTTCTCGCCATTTCGGCTAGGCGGGTGCCGGTGGCCGCCGCACTGGTCTTCAGGTTTTACAGGGAGTTGCAGGTGGCAGCAGAGGCAGTGGGGCCGGCACGCATGACGCTGCCCTCAGGGCATAGTCAGGTAGGCCAGCTGCAAGCGTGTGCCATGCTCGAGCAAGTCCTGATAGGGGTAAGCCGCAGTATTGGCGTAAAGCGCAAATCCCTCGGTGGCGCTGACGATGGTGTCGGCGGCCAGGTGCAGATCCTGGACCACTATTTCATCTCGGTGCATTTCCAGCAACTTTACGACACCGGCCACCGTTTCGGCACGGATGGTCACGCGGATATCATCGAAGGGGCTCGCCACCAACTGTCCCAGCGCCTGCACCAGTAGCGGGTCATTTCCCAGCACCTGCAGGAC
>CAYTDW010000697.1:0-2216 GCA_964436585.1 uncultured Halioglobus sp.
TCCGCCCTCGCCTTTCCAACATAGATCCGCTCGGCATCGCGTCGCGCCATCTCCAGGATGGCAGGCGCTACCAGCCGGTCGTACAGCACCACGTCCGCGCTTTGCAACAGTCTTTGCGCCTTGAATGTCATCAGGTCAGGGTCCCCCGGCCCCGCGCCCAACAGGTAGACCTCGCCCCGGTACAAGCTGTCGCTAGCCTGCAGTTGTTGCCGCAGCAGCGCTTCGGCTTGTGCCTCCTTGCCGGCCAGCACCAGTTCGCCCACGGTACCATCCACCGACTGCTCCCAGAACAGGCGCCGTGCGCCTGCCGCGGGTATTGCCTGTTTGACCGCGCCGCGCAGGCGCCCGGCAAAGAGGGCCAGGCGGCCGTAGGCGGCAGGCACCATGGCTTCGATCTTGCGCCGCAACTGGCGCACCAGCACGGGGCTCGCGCCGCTGCTCGATATCGCTATGGTCAGTGGTGTGCGCTCGACGATGGCGGGAAAGATGAAGGTACAAAGATCCGGCGCGTCCACCACATTCACCGGCAGGCGCTGCGCAGTGGCGTCCTGGTACACCTGCTGATTGACCTGTCGCAGTGGCGTGGCCGCCACCACCAACACCGCACCGGCCAGGGTGCCGGGACTGTACTGGCCGCGATGCCAGGTACCGCCACTCGACGTCAGCAACGCCGCCAGCTCCTCCTCGATGGCAGGAGCCACCACGGTCAGTCGGGCACCGGCCTGCACCAGCAGGCGCGCTTTGCGGGTGGCGACCTGGCCACCACCCACCAGCAGGACGCGAGCGTCCCTGATACGCAGGCTGACAGGCAGGAATTCCATGACTAGCGGCGCAGCTCCGCCAGGCCTCCAAGGTAGGGGCGCAGGGCCGTGGGTACCGCGACTGCGCCATCGGCCTGCTGGTAGTTTTCCAGGATGGCCACCAGGGTCCGGCCCACCGCCAACCCCGAACCGTTGAGGGTATGCAACAGCTCTGGTTTGCCGGTGGCGGGATTGCGCCATCGCGCCTGCATGCGGCGGGCCTGGTAGTCGCCAAAATTACTGCAGGAGGAGATCTCCCGGTAGGTATCCTGGGCAGGCAACCAGACTTCCAGGTCATAGGTCTTGCGCGCGGAAAAACCGATATCGCCACCGCAGAGAATCACCTTGCGATAGGGCAGCTCCAACGCCTGCAACACACTCTCCGCATGGCCCGTGAGCTGCTCCAGGGCCGCATCCGATTGCTCGGGCCTCACCAGCTGCACGAGTTCGACTTTTTCAAACTGGTGCTGGCGGATCATGCCGCGAGTATCGCGGCCGTAACTGCCCGCCTCACTGCGAAAACAGGGGCTGTGGCAGGCAAATCGTATACCTGTCTCCCCCAGTTCGCTGTCATCGAAGATCCGGTCGCGGGCCACGTTGGTCACAGGCACCTCCGCAGTGGGTATCAGGTAATAGCCCTGGTCTCCCTCCAGCCGGAACAGGTCCGCCGCAAATTTGGGCAACTGGCCGGTGCCGCGCAGGGATTCGCGGTTCACGATGTAGGGCACATAGATTTCCCGGTACCCGTGTTCCTGCGTATGCAGGTTGAGCATGAACTGGATCAGGGCGCGATGCAGTTGCGCCAGCTCCCCGTACATGACGGTAAAGCGGGAGCCGGTGATTTTGCCGCCGGTATCGGCGTCGAGTTGGCCCAGGCCCTCCCCCAGTTCCACGTGGTCTTTGGGCGCGAAGTCGAAGCGCCTGGGAGTGCCCCAGCGGCATACCTCGACGTTATCGGTCTCGCTGGCGCCCGCAGGTACGTCCGGTGCGGGGATATTGGGGATACTGAGCAGCAGTTCTTCAATCTCCCCCTGTATTTGCCGGGCCTGTTCCGTAAGCTCTTCCAGCCGGCCGGCGATGTTCTCCAGGCTCTCATTGACCTGGGCCTTGGCCTCCTCCACCGGCATGCCCTGCCCCACCAGCTGGCCTATTTTCTTCGAGGCGCTCTTGCGTTCGGCCAGCAGGTTCTGGCTGTCGATGTCCGCCTGCTTGCGGCGGGCATCCAGTGCGGTAAATGCCGCGACGTCAAAGCGGTAACCGCGTTTGTCGAGGGCTGCGGCCACTGCTTCGGGGTCCTGCCGCACGGCCTTTATATCCAACATTGTTTGAGATCCTGTATCTTCAGTGTGTTCGATTGTGTGCACATCTGCGTGTTCGACCCTACGGGCCTGCTAAAAACCGCGCTATACCAGAACG
>CAYTDW010000698.1:0-2213 GCA_964436585.1 uncultured Halioglobus sp.
AGGCCGGTCGACCGCGCCACCTCCCGGAATGCTTCCGCATCCTGCTGGAAGAAATTGGTCCGCTGGGTCGCTTTCAACAGATGTACATACTGGCGAATGATGCGGTCCTCGCCCAGGTTCTCCACCCGCTCAAGTGAGTCGAGGATACGTTGTTCCACCGACTGCTCACGCTGCAGGCGCCAGTCATCGTCGCCCTCGAACACGGGGGAAAATCGGGTAAGGAACAACTCCACGAGGCAACCCGTGATCTGCAGGTGGTTGCCAAGTGTTTCCGCCATATATTCCACGCTGAAGGGGAAAAGCACCTGGCGCAGGTAGCGCGCATAGGCGCGCAGCATGCCGATTTCCCGCCAGTCCAGGCGCGTACCTATCAGCAGACGGTTGAAGGAATCGCTCTCCGCCGCGCCGAACCAGATCCGGGTAAAAGCCTCTTCGAACTCCTGCTTCACTTCCTCCAGGACGATGTTGTGGGACAGGGCGTATATCAGGGTGAATTCCTGTATCCAGTAGATTCGCCCATCGCTGCCGCGCACGCCGTAGGGGCGCTCCGTCATCACCCGCAAGCCGAGATTTTCGAGGATTGGCAGGACATCTGACAGGGGCAGGCTGGTGCCGCTGTGATAGAGGCGCAGGCGCAGCATTTCGCCGCCTTCCTCCACCGGGCGGTAAAGGCTCATGGCCAGTTCTTCACCGCGCTGCAGGCGCAGAATCTGCTTGATATCCAGCACCGCTACCCGCGGATCGAAATCGTCGCGATAGCCGGGGGGGAAGCCCGCCGCCAACTCCCGCACATACTGCTCGCCGCTCTCCTCGCCAAACTCCTCGATCAGGCGAATGCGCAGGCGATCCTCCCAGGCGAGCGTGGCCTGTACGATCTGGTCCTCGATTTCCCCGGCGTCGAAATCCAAGGCCGTGTTGGGGTCCACGCGCAGCACGAAATGGCAGCGCACCAGGATCGATTCGGAAAAGTGGGTCGTGAACTCCGTCTCCTCCGCCCTGAAGGCGTCGCACAGGATGCGCTCTATCTTCTCGCGCTGCTCGGTGGTGTAGCGATCGCGAGGTATGTAGACCATGCAGTTGACAAACTTGCCGTGGGGATCACGGCGCACGAACAGGCGAATCTGCCGGCGCTCCTGGATACGGTTGACCGCGGTGACCGTGTCATACAGTTCCTGGATACTCGACTGAAACAGTTCGTCCCGGGGGAATAACTCCAGCACCCGTTCCAGCTCCCGGCTCTCATGGTCCGAAGAGTCCAGGGTGGACATTTCCATCACCCGCTCAACCTTGCGCCGCAGGATGGGAATCTGCCGCGGGTTCATGGTGTACACCGAGGACGTGTACAGCCCAATGAAGCGGTGCTGCCCGATAATGGTCCCGGCCTCATTGAACACCTTGACCTCGATATAATCCGGGTAGGTGAGCCGGTGGACCCGGGAGCGAATGCGCGACTTGGAAAAGCTCAGCTGCCGGCGCCGCAGCTCTTCAGCCGACATTTGCGCAAGGTCAGCGCCGAGGTCCTCCACACCGCGGCTGGCGCGATGCCGCAGCAGCCCCAGGCTGGCAGTGACCACCGCCGCCACCTGCTGGCCGGGTTCCCCGGCGGCCTGCACTTCGAGGTATTCATAGCCGAGCATGGTAATGTGCGCCTGCTGCAGCCACTCCAGGAATGCCGCCGCCTCGTCGCGCAGCTCTGCGTCAACGCAGTCACTGCCCTGCACCTGCCGCTGGGCCTCCTGCAGGTGCGCCCGAATGGCGGGAAAGTCATCCACCACCAGTCCGACTTCTTCCAGTATCTCGCCGAGGGTCTGGCGCAATTCCTCGAGCTCATCGGGCCTGGAATGGCGGCCAATCTCAAAATACAGCACTGCCTCCTCGGGCAAACCGCTCAAGTTACCCTCGGCATCGGTCTGTACCGCCAGCAGCTCACCCGCCGCGTCACGGGTAATCGGCAGGTTGGAGCTGGCGATGGTGTGTATTGTCAGATTGCGGCGGTTCAGCTCACCTCGAACCGACGCGGTACAAAACGGGATGCCCCGGCAGGCGATTGCGATCACGGTGTATTTGCTTTCCCAGCCGTGGGTCTGGACTTCCGGATTGAAAATCTGGATTCTCGGCGAGGTGTCGGGGCGGGTTCGCAGCAGGCGCAGCAGGCCGTAGAGGCAGCCGTAGAGGTTTTCCACCGAGCGCTCGCGCATATCCTCCGCGGGAAA
>CAYTDW010000699.1:0-2212 GCA_964436585.1 uncultured Halioglobus sp.
TATGCATTTGACCCCGAATTGCAGCCCATACTGGAGTTCCTTCCCGCCCTCGGGATTGAAGACCCGGTGGCGGCCCGGACGGGCTTTACCGCCCTGATAGCCCAGCTCAATACAGAGCTGGATGAAAGTGGCGTCGTCATCACCAACCGGTCGATTGCGGGGCCGGGCGGTGCTCCGGCAATTCCCCTGCGCATTTATGCGCCCGTGCAACTGAGCGCACCGGCGGCGGGCCTGCTCTACCTTCATGGCGGCGGCTTTGTCATCGGCAACCTCGACAGTGAACACGGCTCCTGCGTGGCACTGTGTCGCAACCTTGGCATTGTGGTGATTTCGGTCGATTATCGGCTGGCGCCGGAAACACCCTACCCCGGCGGCCTCGAGGACTGTTACGCCGCACTCCTGTGGGTACAGCAAAACAGTGCCCAGCTGAAACTGGACCCGGGACGACTCGGCGTGTTCGGCCAGAGCGCCGGAGGCGGCCTGGCTGCCGCCACCGCCCTGCTGGCGCGGGAGCGCAACGGGCCGAAGCTGTGTTTCCAGTACCTGGGCATGCCGGAACTGGACGACCGCCTGGACACCCACAGCATGCGCCAGTACACCGACACCCCCCTGTGGAATCGCCCCAACGCGGAGCTCAGCTGGAATTACTACCTGGGTGACGGCTGGCAGCGCGGCGCTGACAACGTGCCCTGTTTCGCCGCCCCGGCGCGGGCGGAGGATCTGTCGGGACTGCCGCCGGCCTACATCAGTACCATGGAGTTCGACCCCCTGCGGGATGAGGGCGTGCTGTATGCGCTCAAGCTGATGCGGGCCGGTGTGGCCACCGAGCTGCACTGCTATCCCGGCACTTTCCACGGTTCCAGCCTGGTGGCCACGGCCGAAGTGAGTCGGCGTGAGGCCGCTGAAATGTTCACTGTCCTGCGTCGAGGCCTGGGGATTGCCGCAGCGAGTGTTAACCCGGAGGCAAAATGAGTATGGAACGGCTGTACGACCCGCCGCTGATGCCCCACCTGCTGGTGGAGGGACTCAACCGCTTCAACGAGGAACCCTGCCTGTTCCTGGGAGACAAGGTCGCCAGCTACCGCGAGGTGCGCGAGAGCACCAGCCAGATGGTGCAGGCACTGCAGGCGAAAGGCCTCGGCAGGGGCAGCCGGGTCGCGGTCATTTCCGCCAATCGGCCGGAGGTGCTCTCGAATATCGCCGCCATGCAGCTGGCGGGCTGTGTCGGCACCCCGCTGCATCCGCTGGGTTCGCTGGACGATCACGCCTACGTGCTGAAGGCGGCGGGCATCGACGCCCTGGTATACGACGCCAGCGTGTTCGACGAGCACGCGGCGCAGCTCAAGACGCGGGTGCCCGGCCTGCAACACCTGCTGGGATTCGGCCCCACCAAGACCGGGGAGGACTACCTCGCCCTGGCCGCCGGCTTCGCGCCGCAGCCCCTGGTGGCACCCGATGTGCTGCCGGACGATGTGTCCTCAGTGAATTTCACCGGCGGCACCACCGGCAAGCCCAAGGGCGTGATGAGCACCCACCGGGTCACCGCCTACATGACCCAGATCCAGATGGCGGAATGGGAGTTCCCGCAGGAAGTGCGCATGTTGATGGCCACTCCCCTGTCCCATGCGGCGGCGGCGTTCTTTATTCCCGTACTGCAAAAGGGCGGCGCCTTTTACGTGATGCAGGGTTTCAGCCCGGACGAGTTTTTCAACATGGTGGAGAAACACCGTATCACCTGCACCATGCTGGTTCCGGTGATGCTCTACTACCTGCTGGATTCACCTCGCGCGGCCACTGCGGATATGTCCAGCATGGAGACTATTTTCTACGGCGCCTCCGCCATGAACCCGGCGCGCCTGCGCCAGGGCATCGAGCGCTGGGGCCAGGTCTTCTACCAGTTCTTCGGCCAGTCCGAGGCGCCCATGGTGCTGGCCAATATGCGCCGGGGCGAGCACGACCTCAGCAAGCCCGCGCGCCTCGCCTCCTGCGGCCGGCCCACGCCCTGGGTGCACCTGGCCCTGCTCGATGCCGCCGGCAACCGGGTAGCGGCGGGCGAGCCCGGCGAAATCTGTGTGCGCGGCCCGCTGGTAATGAAAGGCTACAAGGATATGCCGCAGCAGACGGCCGAGGCCTTCGCCGGTGGCTGGTTCCACACCGGCGACGTGGGCAAACTGGTCGAGGAAGGCTTTCTCTACATCGTCGATCGCACCAA
>CAYTDW010000700.1:0-2209 GCA_964436585.1 uncultured Halioglobus sp.
TGATCCCCACGCCCCACCACGGAAAGCCTACCTGCACAGCCAGAAGACCGAAGGGGGCTTCAACGGTTTTGTACGGTCGGACTGGGTCTTTGGCACGCAATCCACGCTCGGCTCGGCTCGCAGTGGCCTCGATCTTGAAATGCCGGTGGCGCGGTTCTACGGCGACAATCTTTTGGCGGCGATTGCAGACGGCTCGGTGGCCGAATCACTGGTCGATGATGCCGTCGGTCGGATGGTGCGCAAAAAGCTCGAGTACGGTCTCGACCGGCCGAGCGGGCTCGACGCGCGCGTGGTGGGTGGCGCGGAACATCTCGCGCTGGCCCGGGAAACGGCAGCCATGGGCGCTGTACTCCTTAAGAATGAGGCTGAAACCTTGCCCCTGAACCCGAGCGCGCTCGATCGAATCGTCGTGGTCGGGGTGCTTGCCGACACACCCAATACCGGTGACCGGGGCAGCAGTGATACACGACCCGCTTTCGTGGTGACACCGCTCCAGGGCATAGAGCAGCTCCTTGGCGAGGCGGTCACCGTGGAGCACATTGCCAAAGACAGCCTCGATCCCGGCGACCTGGAGCAGATCGAATCCGCAGATGCGGTCATCGTCGTGACCGGCCTCACCGCCGAGGACGAGGGCGAGGGGTTAATAGGCGCGGGGGACCGCCACGATCTCGAACTTCCCGCGGAGCGCGTCCAACTCATTCGCGATGCGGCGGCGAGCAACGACCGGACCATCGTGATCCTCGAAGGCGGCAGCGCGATTACCATGGGAGAGTGGCTGCCCGACATCGAGGCGCTGCTGATGGTGTGGTACCCCGGGCAAATGGGAGGTTACGCCATCGCAGACCTGTTATTCGGCCGGGTAAATCCCTCGGGCAAGTTGCCGATCACATTCCCCACGGGCCTGGACCAGCTGCCGCCCTTCGACAACGAATCGCTGCTGGTGACCTACGACTACTTCCACGGCTACCGCTACCTTGATCGCATCGGTTCGACACCCGAGTTCCCGTTTGGCTTCGGGCTCAGTTATACCAGCTTCGCGCTCGACAATCTCAGCGCCAGCCCGGCGCAAGCGAAGGCCGGCGACGTGGTGCGGTTCGCTGTCGATGTCACCAACACGGGGCCGCGACTGGGGGCCGAGGTAGTACAACTCTACGTCAGTTACACCGGCTCCGCGGTGGAGCGGGCCGAGCTGGAACTCAAGGGGTTTGCCAAAGTCATGCTCGACCCGGGCGAGACAAAAACGGTCGAAATCCCGGTGGCCGTCGATAGCCTGGCGTACTATGACAGCGCGCAGCAGGCCTGGGTGCTCGAAGCGCTTCAGCACACGGTGTACGCGGGTACCTCGTCCCGGGACCTCCCCCTGTCCACCCTGCTGGGCGTCAGCGCGCAGCCGGTCGGCTCCAGGTAGCGCCGCTGCGGTTATAGGTCCTGAGCGCGACCTTGCCGCGATCGTATTGCAAACAGCGGAAGCCCGGCGGACCTACCTACTCCTCGCTGCCGCGCTGGCCGGGGATAACACCGGAGAAGGGAAAGCTGGCGACGTTGCCAACGACCGTCGTATCGGAGACCTTGCCACTGCCTTCCTTGTCGACCTCGTCGATGCGAATGATAGCCTGCAGCGGAATGTAGCTGCGCTTGACGCCGCTGAACTCGTTCTTGAGCCTCTCCTCGCTGGGGTCGACCACGAGCTTGGAGCGCTCGCCGAAGACAAACTCCTCGACCTCGATAAAGCCCCACATGTCGCTCTGGTAAATTTGCCGGGCGAAAACCTCGAACACCTGGTTGCCGTTCTGGAATATCACCTTGTAGACGGGCTGGCTTGCCATGCTTTCCTCAATTGGGTGGCCGCGCGGAAGGGACTTGCGGCGACCGCCAGTCTGGTGGCGCCGCGGCGACCACCGGTATTCAGGGGGCGGCAATATTACCACCCCCCACGGAGAATACCAGCCGGGGTGGGTTTCGACGACCTTCCTCTGTATACTCCTCAGCCCTTTTCGACATGGATCAGACAGCGGCGGTCACGTCGCCGCAGAGGCCCGGTGAGCAAGAAACTCTTTATCAAGACCCACGGCTGCCAGATGAACGAGTACGACTCGGCGCGGATCCGGGATCTGCTGGCCGAAAGCCACGACCTGGTCCCCACCGACAACCCTGAAGAGGCCGATGTACTGCTCCTAAATACCTGTTCTATAAGGGAAAAGGCCCAAGA
>CAYTDW010000701.1:0-2203 GCA_964436585.1 uncultured Halioglobus sp.
CTACAAGGTCTCCCGGGAGGCCATGGATGAGTATGGCCTGCAGTCGCAGCAGCGCACCGCCGCGGCCTACGCCGCGGGCAAGTTCGCCGACGAACTGGTGCCGGTGACCTGCAAACGCACTGTCTGGGACAAGGCAACGGGTGAAGCCTCCGAAGCTGAAGGCACCGTCTCCGCTGACGAGGGTGTGCGCGCGACCACGCTGGAGAGCCTGCAGGGCCTGAAGACCGTGATCGAGGGCGGCACCATCACCGCCGGTAACGCCTCCCAGTTGTCCGACGGTTCTTCCGCGCAGCTGGTCATGGACGCCCGGATGGCCGCCCAGGAAGGGCTCACTCCGCTGGGCATCTACCGCGGCATCGCCGTGGCCGGGTGTGAGCCGGATGAGATGGGCATCGGCCCGGTGTTTGCGGTGCCGAAGCTGCTCAAGCAGCATGGCCTGAGTGTCGATGACATCGGTCTGTGGGAGCTGAATGAGGCGTTTGCGGTGCAGGTGGTTTACTGCCGCGACCGGCTTGGCATCGACAATGCGAAGCTCAACGTGAATGGGGGCGCCATCTCCATCGGCCACCCCTACGGCATGAGCGGCTCGCGCATGATCGGCCACGCCCTGATCGAGGGCAAGCGCCGCGGCGTCAAGTACGTGGTCATCACCATGTGCGTCGGCGGCGGCATGGGCGCGGCCGGGCTGTTTGAAGTAGCGTAGCGAGCGCAACAGCACTTTTTAGCCAACGAGCGGGAGCGGATATGAAAGCAGTGGTATGCAGGGAACACGGCCTGCCGGATAAACTGGAACTGGTCAGCGACTGGCCTGAGCCCACCCTGGGCGAGCACGATGTCCTGATCAAGGTAAAGGCTGCGGGGCTCAATTTCCCCGATGTCCTGATCATCCAGGGCAAGTACCAGTTCCAGCCGGAGTTGCCCTTCATACCGGGCAACGAGTGCTCCGGGGTGGTCGAGGCGGTGGGAGCGAAGGTCAGCCGTTACAAACCGGGCGACGCAGTCATCGCCGCCGCCGGCACGGGGGCTTTCTGCGAGCGGATCGCCGCCAACGAGAACGGGGTCTACCCCATTCCCGGGGGCCTCAGCTTCGAGCAGGCGGCGGGTGTCAGCGTCACGTATTTCACCTCCTATTACGCCCTCAAGCAGCGCGCCAATATCCAGCCCGGCGAGACCCTGCTGGTGCTCGGTGCCGCGGGTGGCGTGGGGACCACGGCGATCGAACTGGGCAAATTGATGGGGGCAAAAGTTATCGCCGCCGCCAGCTCCGACGAAAAACTGGCACTGTGCAGGAAACTCGGCGCGGACGAGGTGATCAATTACAGCACCACCTCCATCAAGGACGCGGTCAAGGAACTCACCGGCGGCAGGGGCGTGGATGTGGTCTACGACCCGGTCGGTGGGGATTACGCCGAGCCCGCCATCCGCAGCATGGCCTGGAACGGTCGCTACCTCGTCATCGGCTTCGCCAGCGGCCCGATCCCCAAAATTCCCCTCAACCTGACCCTGCTCAAGGGCTGTTCGATTGTCGGCGTGTTCTGGGGACGATTCACGGGCGAGGAACCCGCGGTGCATTTGCAGAATATCAGCGAGTTGTGGGAGCTGTTCGCCAGCGGCAAACTCAACCCGGTAGTGACGGACGTGTTTCCGCTGGAAAATTACCAGGACGCCTACAACTGCATGATCGAGCGGCGCGCCCGCGGCAAGGTTATTCTCACGCTGTAGCTGCGAGCAGGAGTAAGGCGGATGCAGGGCTTCGAATTCAACACTGTCAGACGCATCATCAGCGGCGCCGGCAGCGCGCTGCAGCTGGCAGAGCAGTGTCGCCGGCTCGGTATTGCCAGGCCGTTGCTGGTGACCGACCCGGGGTTGATGGCCATCGGCCTGGTGCAGCCGGTGTTGGCGGCACTGGAACGTGAGGGTCTGCAGGCGGCGGTGTTCGACCAGGTGCGGGAGGATCCCCCGGAGGCCACGGTGCTGGCGGCGGCTGACCTGGGGCGCAGCCGCGGCGTTGACGGTGTGCTCGCGGTGGGCGGCGGCAGTTCCATGGATGTGGCCAAGGTCGTGGCCGCCCTGCTCGGCGGGCGACAGGCCCTGACCCAGTTGTACGGTGTGGGCAACATCACGGGCCAGCGCCTGCCCCTGGTGCTGGTTCCCACCACCGCCGGCACGGGTTCGGAGGTGACACCGGTAGCGGTGATCACTA
>CAYTDW010000702.1:0-2200 GCA_964436585.1 uncultured Halioglobus sp.
ACCAGACCGCCCTCCAGCTCAAAGCCATTGGAAAAGGACGGTTCCTGCGCGTCGCGGGCACTGGCGCAGATACTCATAAGCGCGATGATTGCCACAGTGGCGGCGCGAGCTGGTTTCATGCGGGTTTCCTCTTTTCAGTTATGGGCACAGTCGCGGTAGCCGTGTTGCGCTCAGCCACCTCAGCCTGCCTGTGGGTAAAGTTGAAGTGACGCCTCAGCGGAGCTGTTCGCGCCCCGCTTCCTGGAACGCAAGCGCCTGGCGGCATCCGCCAGTGCGGCCCCGTCCCAGGGCGATGGCGGATCCCGGTACAGGGCCGCGTTGAGCGCATCCAGGGCCGCATCCATGGCCGGGTCGGTGAAGGCGGCCGCCACCTGGGCCAGGGAGGCGAGCCTGGGTTGGGCGCTTACTATGGCCGCCCAGTCGAGTACGGCCTTGCGTGCCCGCGGCGCGTCGCCGCCGGCGCAGGCTTGCAGCAGGGCCTTGAAGGCGGGTTGTTCCCGCGTATCTTCGGCCGGCCCGGTTGCCGGCCCGCGCTGCCGGCTGCGCGACCACGCCAGGTAGATAAGGGTAAAGAGCCAGCCGGCGCCATTGGCCAGGGCGATGAGCGGCCACCACCGGGCGCCGCCCGCTGCGACCTCGTTCGTGTTTGCCACGGTCGCCGCATCGAGTGCGATTGTCGGCGCGGGCACGGGCGCGGCCGCCTGCGGCTCCGTTGCCGCAGTCCCGCCGCCGATCTCCAGCTCCCGCGCCGGCAGTACCGCGTAGCGCAACTCATTGCTGGCGGTATCCCACCAGGGAATGCGCACTTCCGGCAGCTGCCAGCGCCCGGTCCGGGTCGGCACCACGGCAACGCTGTCGACCCGGGTGCCCACCAGGCCGCCAGCCGTTTCCCCGTCACTGATAGTGGGCTGGTCCGGGTAGAATTTGAGCCCGTCCACCGGCGGGAACATGACCGGCGGCAACTGCGCACCCTGCACGCCCTCGCCGCGAATGGTAATGGTGCGGGTCGCGGATTCGCCGACCTTGAGCTGCTCCGGCGCTGTCGACCAGGATTCCTCCAGTGTCAGCGCCGCGGCCGGCAGCCACTCGCCCTGCGCGTAGTTGTCGGGGCGGGGCAGCACTTCGATCCTCAGGGCGTCGGTGCTGCGCCGGACCTGCCGGCCGCCGCCGGAATCGAACAGGCTGCGCCGCGGTGCGCGCTCTCGGGCAGTGAATGTCTGGGCCGGAATTTCCAGGGTTCCGCTCTGCTCAGGAAAGATGGCATAGCGCAGCTCATGCACCAGCCAGGGGCGCCCGTTGACCATGCGCTGGAATGAGTTCTGCTCCAGTGGCCGCACAAAGGCATTGTCCAGTTGCAACTGGGTGATATTGCGGTCGTCCAGGTTGATGGCCTGTTGCAGGCGCAGGGTGAGTATGACCTGGCCCTGGACGTAAACCGATGCGCGGTCAAGTTCCGCATCAAACAACAAATCCTGGCCACCGTTGCTGCCCTGCGGCGGCGGCCCCACCATCACCTGCAGCGGGCTGGTTACCTGTGAACCCAGGCGCAGCGCCGGGATCGTGAGCATGCCCTCGCGCCTGGGGGTGATGTCCAGCACCAGTTCCCTGCTGCTGGAGAAGTTGCCGTTGATAAAGCTGGATTTGCTGCTGCTGGAACGACCGAGGATCTCGAAATCGGTTTGCAGGGGCCGCAACTCCAGCTCATCCAGGTCCTCGCCGTCTGTCGCTGCGATGCTCAGCCTCAGGGTATCGTCGAGGGCGGCGCGATCGCGGTCCAGGCTGGCACTCACCGCCGCCCAGCTGCCGCTGGCAGCGCAGGCCAGAACAAGGGCGCAGAGGGCGCCCAGCACCCTACCAGTAAACGTCATTATCACTCCCGGCTCCCCGTTGTTGCCGTTGGTAACTTTCGTAGCGGAATTTCTCCCGCAGCAATCCCGAAGGATCATCCGGCACACGCCGCAGCCACTGCTCCATCGCCTGGTCGCGCTCCTGCGCTTGTGGGTCGGCAGCCGCCTGCTGCACGGCCTCTGCAGCGGCCTCGTCCTGTGATTCTTCCTGTTCGGCAGCGCGCTGTTGTTGCGCTTCCTCCTGTCCCGCCTCCTGCTGCTCCTGTTCCCGACCCTGTTGTTGGTCCTGGTTCTGCTGTTCCTGTGGCTGACCCTGTTGCTGGTCCTGGTTCTGCTGTTCCTGAGGCTGGCCC
>CAYTDW010000703.1:0-2194 GCA_964436585.1 uncultured Halioglobus sp.
AGGTAGGCCACCGGCAGCTGCAGCCGGGCGCCCGCCACGCGCCGGTCGCGGCAAGTGTCCATCCAGGCGCCGCCGCGCTTCTGCGCCCGGGCGTACAGGTCCAGGTAAAAGCGGGCGATGACTGCGCCCGCCTGCACCAGCTCGAACAGGCGGGCATCGGGGTGGTAGCTGTCGAAGTCACTGACTTCGCGCACCGTCACCCCGTAGAGGCGCTCCACCACCGCGAACAGGCCCGGCAGCACCCGGTTGACCGGCAGGTAGGGGCGGATATCCTCCTGCGATACCTGGTAGCGGCTCTCCCGCAGTTTTTCGCTGTAGAAGCTCACGTCCCAGGCGTTGACGCTCGGCGCGCCGTATTCCTCGCGGGCGAAGGCCTGCAACTCGCGCCACTCCTGCTGCGCCTGGGCCCGGGATTGGCGCGAGAGTTGCTCGAGAAATTCCCGCACCTGCGCCGGGCTGTCCGCCATCTTGGTGGCGAGGGACAGCTCGGCATAGTTGGCGAAACCCAGGAGGCGCGCCAGCTCCCGGCGCAACGCCAGGGTTTCCTCGATGATGGCGCTATTGTCCCACTGGCCCGCGTGGGGCCCCTCGTCGGAGGCCCGGGTGACGTTGGCCCGGTACACCTCCTCCCGCAATGCCGCGTTTTCGCAGTAGGCCAGGACCGGGTACCAGGAGGGGAATTCCAGGGTGATCAGGCAGCCCTCCAGGCCGGCCTGCTGCGCCGCCTGCCGGGCGTTGGCCAGCGCGGTCGCCGGCAGCCCCGCCAGCTGTTCCTCGCTGACGTTCCTGCTCCAGGCGTTGGTGGCGTCCAGCACATTATCGCTGAACTGGCTGCCCAGCTCCGAGAGCCGCTTGCGCAGGCGGCCGTACTGCTGTTTCTGCTCCTCGGGCAGGGCCACGCCGGCGAGGCGAAAATCCCGCAACACATTGCTGATGGCCTTCTGTTGCGCCGCGTCCAGGGTGGCGAACTCCTCCCCCTCGGCGATCTGGCGATAGGCCTCGTACAGACCGCTGTGCTGGCCACTCCAGGTGGCGTACTCGGATAACAGCGGCAGGCAGGCGTTGTAGGCCGCGCGCAGTTCCTCGCTGTTGGCCACACCGTTCAGGTGCGACACCGGCGACCAGGCCTGGGCGAGTTCATCGTCCATCTGCTCGATGGCGCGCCACAGGTTGTCCCAGTGGTAGCGGCTGTGGTCGGCGAGGATGGCCTCGATGGCCTGCTTGTTGCGGTCAATCAGCCGGGTGATCGCCGGCTCCACGTCGGCGGGACTGATCCTGGAAAAAGGCGGCAGCTCGTGCTGTTCCAGCAGGGGATTGGACATGGTTGTACGTTTCCGGTGTCGAACTGGGAGCGCGATTCTAACCCAAGGCTGGCCTGCCCGGAAATGACGGCGCGGGACTGTCCGGTGGCCCCAGCTCCCACTGCTGCATCGGTTGATAGCTGACCCCGGTTTTGCCCTGCCTGGACTCGAACAGGGTGAAATCCCGGTACGCCAGGCAGATCGCGCTCGGGCTGACCGGCGCCGCGGGCGCCGTGCTGCAGTTGCGCAACAGGCTGATGTGGGGCTGGAACGGGCTGCGGTCGCGGCGGGCGCCGGCCACCGTGGCCAGCTGGCGAAGTTTTGTCGCCAGCTTTGAGAGCGACTCGGGCCAGGTGCTGGGTCCCAACCAGTAGATACCTGGCTTCGGCCAGTAGCCGACGCAGTCCAGGACCAGTTCCCCACCCGCCGGCCGGGCTCGTTGTAGGGCGTCATCCACCGCCTGGCACAGGCGTTCCAGCGGGCCGGGTGCAATCTCACCGACAAAGGCCAGGGTGATGTGGAAATTGGCCGGTGGCACGGGCCGGCCGGCAGAGTCCAGCTGGCGGTCGCGCCAGGCGGCGATCTGCAGGGCGATGTCCGCGGGCAGTTCCAGTCCGAAGAAGACACGCATCAGGGCGCGGGCTTTTTCTTCATCAGTGGCGCAAAGCCGTCGTTGGGCGCCGCCGCGGCGGGCCGGGCCCGGGCAGCCGGCTTGCCGATGTTTTTCTGGTTGCGCTGGCGCGTTTTACTTTTGGCTGCAGCGGGTTTTGGCTTTTTCTTCTTGCTGCCCGCGGCCTTGCCGGAAGCCTTCTGCTTTTTCGGGCCGTTGAAGCGGGCTTTCAATCCCGGCACGCTGCGCCGTTCGAAACTCAGCTTGAGGTAGCGCTCAATAC
>CAYTDW010000704.1:0-2192 GCA_964436585.1 uncultured Halioglobus sp.
ATGGGCACAGAAAAATGCCTGCCTGCCTAGGCGGGACTGCGGATAAGCCTTAACAATGCTGCTGAAATTCACCAAGATGCACGGCGCCGGCAACGACTTTGTCGTCATCGACCTGATCAGCCAGCGCTACAAGCTGCGGCCGCGGGACGTGCGACTGCTCGCGGACCGGCACTTCGGCGTGGGCTGCGATCAGGTGCTGGCGGTGGAAGCGCCGAGTAATCCCCAGGTGGATTTCCGCTACCGGATCTATAACGCCGACGGCAACGAGGTGGAGCAGTGCGGCAACGGCGCGCGCTGTTTCGCCCGCTTCGTGCTCGAGAAAAAGCTCACCAACAAGCGCGTGATCAGCGTGGAGACAGCCGCAGGCGTTATCGAGCTGCGCATGCGCAACGGCCAGGACGTCGAAGTGAACATGGGCGTGCCGGAATTCGAACCTGATGCCATCCCCTTCAAGGCTGCCGCCCGCGCCGCCAGCTATTCGCTGGTGGCGGATGGCAGAACCCTCGAAGTCGGGGTCCTGTCCATGGGCAACCCCCACGCGGTGCTGAGAGTTGACAGTACCGCGGATGCCCCGGTGGCGGAGCTGGGCCCGTTGCTGGAGGCGCATCCGGATTTCCCCCGACGGGTCAACGTGGGCTTCATGCAGGTGGTATCTGAACATGCGATCCGGCTGCGGGTATTCGAGCGCGGCGTCGGTGAGACCCTGGCCTGCGGCACCGGCGCCTGCGCGGCCGCGGTGTACGGCATCACGCGGGGCTGGTTGCGCGACTTGGTGACAGTTGAGTTGCCGGGGGGTAAGCTTTCGGTATCATGGACCGGCCAGGGGCAGCCCGTGATTATGACCGGACCCACCGCGGTGGTGTTCGAGGGCAGTATAAGAATCTGACGCCGCGCTGTCAGCGGCATAACAGGCCAGGGGAATCAATGTCAGCCAGCAAGGATAAGGCGGGCGCCACGCCCGCCGTGGGCAAGAAAACTCGCACTGCGGCGAAGGCCGCCGGGTCCGATTCCGCCGTACTCGACGACGAGGCCGTGCGGGAGTACCTCAAGGACCATAGCGATTTCCTCCAGCGCAATCCCGACCTGCTGGATCATCTGCATGTCTCCCATGCCTCCGGCAGCGCCGTGTCCCTGGTTGAAAAGCAGGTGAGCGTGCTGCGCGAACGCAACGTCGATATCCGCCATCGCCTCAAGACCCTTACTACCCACGCCCGCGACAACGACAAGCTGTTTGAGCAGACCCGCGCACTGGTCATCAATCTGCTGGAGGCCGACTCAGTCGGCGGGCTGTACAACGCGTTCATGGACTCCATGAAAAGCGGTTTCGAGGTGGAGTTCGCCAGCATGATACTGTTCGGCGATGAGCCCGCCGCCGGCGACTACCGGCTCGACGCCCTGGCGGACGCCAGGGCCCGTATCGGCGCGCTGTTCAGTGGCCGCAAGGCGGTTTGCGGCGCTCTGCGCAAGGAGGAATTCGACTACCTGTTCAGGCCCGAGGGCGGCGCGCACCACTTCCTGCAGGGCGGTTCCGCGGCCATCATGCCGCTGACCGATGGCGCCCTGGTTGGCCTGATCGCGGTGGGCAGCACCGATGCCGGCCGTTACACCAGCACCATGGGCACCCTGTTTCTTGCGCACATCGCCGAGGTGATCATTCGCCTGCTGCCGCGCCTCAGCCGTACCGGCACGTGACCCGGTGGTGACCGCAGCGACGCCCGGGGAGCACGCTCCCGCGGCCGACGCCGCCAGCAGCGAGCTGGCAGGGGCTATCGAGCGATTCCTGGTCTACCTGCGGGATGTGCGCCAGCTATCACGCCATACCCTGGACGGCTACCGCCATGACCTCCTGACGCTGCAGCGCCACTGCATCGAACAGGGCCGCACCACGCCCGGCGAGATCGTCGAAGCGGATGTCCGCCAGTGGGCAAGCCAGCTGCACCGGCGCGGCCTCGCCGGGAGCAGCATCCAGCGCAGCCTGTCCGCGGCGCGCTCCTTTTTCAACTACCTGGGCAGGGAGCAGGGCCGGCCGCGCAATCCGGCGGCCAGCGTGCAGGCACCGCGCAAACCGCGCAGACTGCCCAAGACCCTGGACGCCGACCAGGTGAACAAATTCCTGTCCTTCCAGGAGGACTCGCTGACAGCCAGGCGCGACCGGGCGATTGCGGAACTGTTTTACTCCTCCGGCCTGCGCC
>CAYTDW010000705.1:0-2168 GCA_964436585.1 uncultured Halioglobus sp.
GTTGCCGCCTGGGGCAGGCGCTCGCGCTTTGTCATCGGTGGTCGCAGCCTGATGGTCAGTGAAGTCTTCCTGCAGGGCTTCACCCCGTGGACAGCCGGGCTGGCCGTGCACCGGGCTCAACGGGGCAAGGTCGACGCTGCAATTGCGCCGCCAAAACAGTAAGCTTGATCGCTCCCGGGGCAGCCACAGCGTCTTTCATGATCAACACCTCCAAACCCAAGGCACTGCTGCAGTTGATCCGCTTTGACCGGCCGATCGGTACCCTGCTGCTGCTGTGGCCAACACTATGGGCTTTGTGGATCGCCGCCGAGGGGGTGCCCGACATCGACCTGCTGGCGATTTTCGTCGCCGGAACCTTCCTGACGCGCTCCGCAGGCTGCATCATCAACGATCTCGCTGACCGCCATGTGGACGGGGCGATAAGGCGCACCAGCGGTCGCCCGCTGGTGACCGGGGCGGTCAGTGAAAAGGAGGCGATCATCCTGTTTTTCGCCCTCATGCTGCTGGCCTTCGTACTGGTTTTGTCCACCAATACCCTGACTGTCGGGCTCTCCCTGGTGGCCGTGGCGCTGGCGTCTTCCTACCCCTTCATGAAACGCTATACCCACCTGCCGCAGCTGGTACTGGGCCTGGCATTTTCCTGGGGAATCCCGATGGCCTTCGCCGCCCAGCGCAATGCGCTGCCGGCGGCGCTGTGGCTGGTTTTCCTGGGAAACTTCTGGTGGATAGTCGCCTATGACACCAAGTACGCCATGGTCGACCGGGATGACGATATTTTGGCCGGGGTGAAATCCACCGCCATCCTGTTCGGCCGGCGCGACCGCCTCATCGTGGCCATCCTGCAGCTGTTGTGCCTGCTGACCCTGTATCTCGCGGGACTGGCCTTTGAATTGGGTAGTTACTACATGCTCTCGCTCGGAGTATCCGCCGCCCTGTTCGGCTACCAGCAGTACCTGATCCGCGGGCGCGAGCGCGATGCCTGCTTCAGGGCCTTCCTGCACAATAACTGGGTAGGCATGGCGATTTTTGCCGGCATCGTCCTGCACTACGGCAGCTGAGCAAATACGCCCATGGCGATAACAGCGGAGTTCCTCGGCAGCCTGGAGCACATTCCGGCGGGGCAGTGGAACGCGATCACGGGTACCGATTACCCTTTCCTGCGCCATGAGTTCCTGTACGGCCTGGAGCAGACCGGCTGTGCCTGCGCCGACACCGGCTGGCAGGGTTGCCACCTGCTGCTGCGCGATGCGGCCGGCTTGCTGGCGGTGATGCCTCTCTATCTGAAGTCACACTCCTACGGTGAATATGTATTCGACTGGTCCTGGGCGGACGCATGGCAGCGCAGCGGGCTCCACTATTACCCGAAACTCGTCAGCGCCATCCCTTTCACCCCCGCAACCGGTCCGCGCCTGTGTATGCGCGAGGGCGCCGACCCCGCGTCAACCTGGAATGCCGCCCTCGATGCGATCCGGGGCTTCGCGAACAAACGCGGCATCTCTTCATGGCACCTGCTGTTTCCCGAGCAGGACGTTGCCCGCTCGCTGCTGGCGGTCGGCCTGCACCGGCGCACCGCCACCCAGTTTCACTGGTTCAACCGGGGATACAGCAGTTTCGATGACTTCCTCGCGGACTTCACCAGTCGCAAGCGCAAGAACCTGCGACGGGAACGTGCCCGCGTGGCAGAACAGGGCCTGACTCTCAGGACCCTGTGCGGCGAGGAAATCGGCGCGCGGGAATGGCAGCAGTTCCACCACTTCTACCGCATGACGTACGCCAAGCGCAGCGGCCACGGCGGCTACCTCACCCGCGAGTTCTTCACCCAAACCGCACCGCAACTGGGCGAGCAGGTAATCATGGTGTTGGCCAGCCTGGAGGGCCGGGCAGTCGCCGGGGCATTGTATTTTCGCTCCCGCGACACCCTTTACGGGCGCTACTGGGGTTGCGAACAGGAATACGACTGCCTCCATTTCGAGACCTGCTACTACCAGGGAATCGAATACTGCATCGCCCATGGCCTGCAGAAGTTCGATCCCGGAGCGCAGGGCGAACACAAAATACAGCGCGGGTTTCGCCCCGTCCCCACCTGGTCGAACCACTGGATAGCCGACCCGCGCCTGGCCGCCGCGGTAGGCGACTTCACCCGCAGTGAAGAGCAGCACAGCGCGGCC
>CAYTDW010000706.1:0-2166 GCA_964436585.1 uncultured Halioglobus sp.
GCTGATGGCCTGGGGGCTTGGCTACTTCGGCCAGCCGCACATCATCGTGCGCTTCATGGCGGTGCGCAGCGTGCGCGAGGTCTCGACCGCGCGCAACATCGCGATGGCCTGGATGGCCATCTCGCTGATCGGCGCGATCGGCGTGGGCGTCCTCGGCCGCGCCTACGTCGTGCGCAGCGGAATCACGCTGGCGGACCCGGAGACGATCTTCATCCTGCTCGCCGAGACGCTGTTTCCCGCGCTGATCACCGGCTTCCTGTTCGCTGCGCTGCTCGCGGCGATCATGTCCACGGTTTCGAGCCAGTTGCTGGTTTCGTCCTCATCGCTGGCCGAGGACTTCTACAAGCTCTTCGTCGACAAGCAGGCCAGCGACAAGACGATCGTCACTGTCGGGCGTATCGCGGTCGTGGCGGTGGGCGCGGTCGCGGCGTTCATCGCGGGTGACCCGGACAGCCAGGTGCTGGCCCTGGTCGCCAATGCCTGGGGCGGCTTCGGTGCGGCCTTCGGGCCGCTGATGATCCTGTCGCTGACCTGGCCACGCATGACCGGGATCGGCGCCGTCGCCGGGCTGATCACCGGCGCGGTGACCGTGATCGTCTGGATCGCGCTCGGCTGGAACTCGAGTTTCCTCGGTGGCCCTGGCGTCTACGAGATAATCCCCGGTTTCCTGCTGGCGATGATCGCGATCGTCTTCGTCAGCCTCGCCACCGAAGCCAGAGGCGAGTTCCGCGCGGTCGGGACCGCGTGACGAACAACGGCTCGAGGGCGGTCCTTCGTCGCACCCAGCGCGTGGGACGGTACTGACCCCGGTGGACACCTCAAAATCGCCCACGGACGACGGCAGGAACGGGTTGACTGCTAATCGTTCTCGGGGCCCTTGGCAAGTCTCCCTGCAGCCTGCCTGAGTCGGTAGCTGCGCCCCGGAACTCAGCCAGCACACTGCGGTGAATGAGGCAGTCCAGGAAGATCGTGTGGGGCAGTGACTTGGAGAGGGGTGAGTTGGAGAGGAGGTTTGTAAAATTACATAAAAATATACTTTAAGTATATATTTATCAGAATAAATGAACTTGTATATTGACGCTGTTTGATAAAAGCAATAAAAATAAACCATGGGTATACAAAAAGACGTAAAACTGAACCAATTGACCCGTCAGATCCCGGAAGGGGTCGCCGTTCCCAGCGCCTGGCTAACGGCAAACGGCTACTCGCCCCAACTGGTTCAAAAATATGTGCAGAGCGGCTGGCTGATACGCCTGGGCGGACGCGCCTACGCCCGACCGGGTTACCCGGTTACCTGGGAAGGCGTCATCCTTGGATTGCAACGGCTTGGGGGATTTCAACTGCACCTGGGAGGTGTAAGCGCGCTGAATCGGCAGGGGCTGGCGCATTACCTCTCTCTCGGCGGCGATGCTGCCGTCCATGTCTGGGGGCAGGGCAGGGTGCCGGGCTGGGTGGAGCAGGTGCCGCTGGATGTGCGCTGGCACTTTCACCGGAGGAAGCTATTCGAAGGCGACGCGGAGGCAGCTTGGGTGCAACTGCCCACGCAGGTACGCGACTGGTCAATGCAGGGCTCGGCACCCGAGCGAGCAATCCTCGAAGTGCTGAGCCAGGTGGACGAAACAACAGCCTCCTTTACATTCGCCGCCGAGCTGTTCGAGGGGTTGACCTCACTGCGGCCCGCTGTGGTGGACACCCTGTTGAAGTCGTGTCTTCACAACGAGGCGAAGCGCCTGTTCCTATTCTTCGCGACCCGCTACGACTATCCATGGTTGAAGCGAGTTGATGTTGACGCGGTAGACCTGGGGCGGGGCAAGCGCCTCGTGACCCGTGGCGGAAAACTCGACAAGCGCTACCAGATAACGGTGCCAGAGGCTTTTTATGCTGGATAGAGGCAATCCCTACTTCCGTCAGGTGGAGCTTGTGGTGCGCGTGTTACCACTGGTGGCCCCCGAACCTTGCTTTGCGCTGAAAGGTGGCACGGCAATCAACCTCTTTATCTGTGATTTCCCACGCCTGTCCGTGGATATCGATCTCACCTATCTGCCGCTTGACGATCGCGATGATGCGCTCGGGGCAATTGAGGACGGCCTCGGCCGGATCGCGGACAATATCCGTCGGGTAATCCAGGGTGCGAAGGTAACGGCTGCGGCGGGAGAGGCCGGTCGA
>CAYTDW010000707.1:0-2166 GCA_964436585.1 uncultured Halioglobus sp.
GGGTTCGCGCCGAGGACGCCGGCGGCGCGGGCCGTGACATGGGCGCAGCCGACGCTCGCCCCCGCCACAGTGCTTGCCCCGGCCCGTACATGGCCGCCGAAATCCGCCTGGCCTGTATCGAGGAAGGACAGCTCCCCGGGTGCGCAGCGGGCATCCCCGGTGGCGCGAATCACCCCGGCATAGGCGGCGGGAAACACCGGCTCGCCCCGGGCGGGCGTCGCGGCAACCAGTATCATTCCCTGCGCCAGCGCGCGCTCACAGGCGTCTCGCAGTGACGGGCGATCCTCGCGCAGGCCGAAGCTCATGTTGACCAGTTGCGCCCGCTGCTCAACCAGCCAGTCCAGGGCCGCCGCCACCTGCGCGGCGCCGCAGACCAGGGTGTGGCGGAACACCTGGGCATTCAACAGCCGGGCATCGGGCGCACCCTGCAACAGGATGGCGGCCAGCGCCGTGCCGTGCCCCAACTGGTCGGGCGCCGCATCGGCCTGCCCCACCTCGCCGTCGTCCGCGGCAACAAAACAGCGACTGGCGGCCACGGCTGCCAAGGGCGGGCCGGCGATGCCGCTGTCGATCAGGCCGAGCAACAGCCTAGGCATCGACACTGCCGCCGGCAGCCGCGCTCAGCCGCAGTTTGCCGTCCTCGATCGCCAACACGTAACCGCAATTATCCAGGGCCGACTGGCGGTGGCTGATCACCAGACGCGTGCACTCACCGAACAACGCGTCCACCGCCTGCAGCACCTCCCGCTCAACCTCGATGTCCACCGCCGAGGTCGCCTCGTCGAGGATGACCAGCAGGGGCTGCTGCAACAGCGCCCGGGCGATGGCGATACGCTGTTTTTCGCCACCGGACAGGCGCGTGCCGCGCTCACCGACCGGCGTGTCGAGACCCTCGGGCAAGCGCGCCACCAGGGTATCGAGCTGGGCGCGCCGCACCGCCTGGCGCACCTCCTCGTCGCAAGCGTCGGGCCGGGCGTAGCGGATATTGTCCAGTACGCTGCCGCGGAACAGCACGATGTCCTGGGCCACCAGGGCGATGCGCCGGCGCCAGTCGCCCAGGCCGAACTCGCGAATATCGACACCATCGACCAGGATGCGCCCCGTGCCCGGTTCGTAGTGACGCAGCAACAAATCGACCAGGGTTGTCTTGCCGCTGCCGGAGGGGCTGTATATACCCACGCTGCAACCGGCCGGAAGGCTGACCGTCGCCTGTTGCAGAATGTCCTGCTCGCTGCCCGGATAGCGGAAGCTGACGGCCTCGAGCGCCAGCGCGCCGCGCATGTCGGCGTCCGGCACCCGCCGGCCGGATGGCTTCACATCGGGTGCCGCCTCCACCAGGTAGCGCACCCGCTCTAGGCAGACCTGGACGCGAAACAGCGCCATGTAAAGACCCAGCAGGCCCTGCACCGGCCCGACCGCCATACCGAGGTAAGTGCTGAAAGCGATCAGGGAACCCAGCGCCATCTGCCCCTGGATGACCCAGTAGCCGCCGAAGGCGAACACCAGCGCTCGCGCTGCGGACGTGAGGGTGTTGGGCACCGCGGCGGTGGCGAACTCAATCAACTGCAGCTGCAGCAGGTCACCAAGATAGAGCCGGTTGAGCACGCCCAGGCGATCTGCCTCGCGGGACTCCGCCGCCACGGCCTGGATAAACTTCATCGCCGGCACCGTCTCCACCAGGAAGGCGGTGACATCGCTGCTGCGCTCGCGCAGGCGCCGGGTCTGCCGCTGCACCCGCGGGCGCATATGTCGCAGGTAAAGCCAGTGCAACGGCACCAGCGCCACCAGCACCAGCGTGAGCTGCCAGCTGAGCAGCAGCATAAATGCCAGCGTCCCCACCAGCCCGAGCAGTGCGCTGACCGCGGCGAACAGGCTGTCCACCGCGAAGCGCTGGATCTCGGCCACATCGCCGTCCAGCCGCGTCAGGATGTCGCCGCCGCGATTGCGCGCATAGAACGCCGGGGACAGGGTTTGCAGGTGGCGATAGACCGATTCACGCAGGTCGAACAGGATGTGGCCGGACAGGCGGGTGTAGAAGTAGCGGTTGGCGCCGGACAGCCCGGTCGCCACCAGGCCGGCGAGGAAGATCAGGCCCACCAGCGCCAGCACGGTATCCCACTGGCTCGCGAGCAGGCCGTCATCGATCAAAAACTTGGTGAGGTAGGG
>CAYTDW010000708.1:0-2161 GCA_964436585.1 uncultured Halioglobus sp.
CCATGGACGCGGTGGAGGCCGTCCTGGGAGCGCTAGCCGGCCAGGTGGTACCGATGATCGGCAACCAGCTGGGGCGGGATTTCACCGCGGATGCCCTGTTCGGCGGTATCGGCGCGTTCCTGGTGTTTGTCCCCCAGATTTTTGTGCTGACTTTTGTGATCGGCCTGCTTGAGGACTCGGGTTACATGGCCCGGGCCGCCCTGATCTGCCATAAGCCGCTGCGCCTGTTCGGCCTCACGGGCAAAAGCTTTATCCCCATGCTGTCGGGGGTGGCCTGCGCCATTCCGGGCATTTATGCCGCCCGGGCCATCGATTCGCCGCGCAAGCGCCTGCTGACCTATATGGCCATTCCGCTGATGCCCTGTTCCGCGCGCCTGCCGGTCTATACCCTGATCATTGCGGCTTTTATCCCCTCCGGCACCGGCCTCGGGGGGCTGGTGGGATGGCAGGGCCTCGCCATGTTCTGCATCTACTTTTTCGGCATGATCTGCGGCCTGCTGGTAACGGCACTGGTGTCTCGCACCAGCAAGGATCACTACACCGACCTGCCCTTCGTGCTTGAACTGCCGCCCTACCGGGTTCCCGGTCTGGGCCCTATCCTGCGCAATGCCTGGAACCGTTCCAAACATTTCGTCACCAAAGCGGGCAAGATCATTTTCTCCGTCACCCTGGTTATCTGGGTGTTGGGGTATTTCCCCAACTACGGCGCAGACCTCGGGACCTCCTGGCTAGGTTATATCGGCAGGATAGTGGAGCCGGTGTTCGCGCCGCTGGGGCTCGACTGGCGCTACGCGGTGGCGATTCTCACCTCGTTCCTGGCGCGGGAAGTCTTTGTTGGTACCCTCGGTACCATTTTTGGCATTGAAGCGGCGGACGACAACATGACGCCGCTGGTGCAACAGATACAGGACAGCCAGCTGGCCGTGGGCTCGGGGCTGGCGCTGCTGGTGTTTTTTGCCATTGCCCTGCAGTGCGTGTCCACCGTGGCAATCCTGTCCAAGGAGAGCGGTTCCGCGACACTGGCGCTGAAAATGTTTGTCGCTTACCTGCTGCTGGCTTACGCCGCGGCCCTGGCCATATACCACCTGGCGGCAGTTTTCAGTTGAAGCCTCACTCCGCCCGCTGCTGCTGGAACAGCCGCAGTTCCGCCAGTACCAGCCGGGCAACCAGTTGGACCATCAACGCGTGGTTTTCTTTCCGGATCCCCTCCAGGCCGGTGTTGATCTGCCGGTAGAGGGCGTCCCGGCCGGCAGCATCGATGGAGGCCGGAAGTTCGACGCTGAAGCTGTACTGCTCCGACTCGCTCAGCTGGGCGTAGGTGCGGGTGAGCTGGCCCACGGCGAAGTCGATCAGGCCCTGGTCCGCGCCGCGGGCGGCGAGCAGGGCTCGCAGTTCCCGGTCGAGGAAAGCCAGGCCCTGAGCCCGACGCGAGGGGAACTCGAGAATCTCCGCCAAATTACAGTGCCCGGACCAGGTTGGAGAGACGGGGATCGGGACTGGCGGAGCGGCGCAGGATGACCACGACATTGCCGATGCTCTGCACCAGCGCCGCCCCGGTGCGATCACACAGCTCCTGCGCGAGTGCCGCGCGATTCTCCCGTGAGCCTGCTGCAAGCTTGACCTTGATCAGTTCGTGGTCGACCAGTGCGCGTTCCAACTCGCTGTAGACACCCTGGCTGAGGCCATTGCCGGCGATGGTGACCACCGGCTTGAGCTTGTGGCCGATGGCGCGCAGTTGTTTGATGTCCTGATTCGTTTGCTTGCTCATAATCATTCCAAGGTACACTAAGCCCCCGGCCTTGCTGGGGGCGTGCAGTTTACACACTTGGCCCCGCATCCGAAACTGACTGGCGACACTGACTGGCGATGGCAAAAAAGAAATCCTCCAGCAAGGCCTGGTTGAAGGAACACCGGGAAGACCCCTACGTGCAGCAGGCCCAGCGCGAGGGCTACCGCTCACGCGCCTGTTACAAGTTGCTGGAAATACAGGAGAAGGACCGGGTGCTCCGCCCCGGCATGACGGTGCTGGACCTCGGCAGCGCGCCGGGTGGCTGGTCCCAGGTGGCTGTAGCCCTGGTCGGTCACAGCGGCAGGGTGATAGCCTCGGACATCCTGCCCATGGACAGCCTGGCGGGGGTGGAATTCATCGAGGGGGATTTCA
>CAYTDW010000709.1:0-2152 GCA_964436585.1 uncultured Halioglobus sp.
GCGAATTATCTGTATGCCGGTGTCACCGATTTGTATCTGGAGACCGGCGACATGGCCTCTGCCCAAAAAGAACTGGAGCGCGCGCAGCAACTGGGCTGGCCCGACAGCGAAATACGACCGGCACTGGCCGAGGCACTATTGGCGCAGGGTGAATTCACCCGGGTACGGGAAATCAGCTCCCGGGGACTTGCTCCGGAACAGGAGGCCAGCGTGCTCGCCTTCCAGGCGATGGCGGCCCTGGCCGAGGGCGATAGCTGGGAGGCGCAGGAGCAGATCGACAGGGCGCTCCTGAAAGCGCCTGATTCAATTGATGCGTTGATGGCCAGCGCGCGACTGCTGGCGAGCAACGATGACCTGGAGGGCGCCAGGGCGGCGCTGGATAAGGTCATTTCCCTTGATCCAACACAGGCCCGGGCCTGGAGCCTGCGGGGCGATATCCTGGCAGGTCAGAAAGATTTTACCGGCGCCCTGGCGGCCTATGACCAGTCGATCAGCCTGCAGCAGAAGAACTTCGGTGACCAGTTCAAACAGGCGCTATTGAACCTCCAACTCGGGAACCTTGAGGCCGCCCAGGCGGGCGTCGACCAATTGCTGGCCTGGGCGCCCCAACACCCGGGCGCAAATTATATCCAGGGCCTGCTGCACTACCAGGGCGGCAGATACGCAGAGGCGATTACCTCTCTGGCGGTGACAGAGCCCGCGTTCCAGCAATATCCCCTCGCCCTGTTCTTCCTGGGCAGCGCCAACCTGGTGAAGGGCAATATGGACCAGGCGGCAAACCTGGCCGCGCGCTTCCACAAGCTGGTACCGGAAAGTGTCCAGGGCCGCAAGTTGCTGGCCACCATTCGCCTGCAGGAGGGTAAGGACGCCGCCGTCCAGACGCTGCTACAACCGGTGCTGGATAGCGTCCCGGATGACGTCGATGCCCTGAATCTGACGGCCAACGCCTTGCTTCGCATGGGTAAAACCGATGAGGGCATAGCCCTGCTGTCGCGGGTGGCGAACCTGCAACCGGATTCGCCGGTGGCGCAGGTCAGGCTCGGCGCAGGCCTGCTCATCGCCGGCCAGGAAGCCGATGCGACGCAACACATGGAGACCGCCCTCGAGTTGAACCCGGAGTTCCAGCAGGCCGATATCCTGCTGGTGCTGAACCACATGCAGAAGCGCGATTTCCCTGCGGCCATCAAGGCCGCCGAGGCCTACCAGCGCCGCCACCTCACCAGCGTCACGCCCCATAACCTCTTGGGCAAGGTCTACCAGGAAGCCGGCCAGCCCGACGCGGCCCGGGCCTCCTACCAGCGCGCGCTGGCGCTGGACGCGGGGGATCCGGCAGCCAACCACAACCTGGCGCAGATGGCGCTGGCGAGCAATAACCTGGCGGCGGCGCGCACCCACTACGAGGCCATTCTTGCTGCCCACGAGGACTCGGTGCCGGCAATGATCCCGCTGGCGCTGCTGGACGCCCGGGAAGGCAATGAAGCGGCTTTGGTGGCCCATCTGGAACAGGCCATGGCGGCAGCCCCCAGTGAGCTGCAACCGCGGCTGCTCCTCGCCCGCTACTACCTGGGCAAGGGCAAGGCCGAACAGGTGGCGCCGCTGTTCTCAAGCCTGGACGCACCGCTGCAGAAATCGCCTGACGTACTCCAGATTCTGGCGATGGCGCAACTGTCCAGCAAGGATGCGGGCGCCGCGCAATTCACCCTGGAGCAGTTGCTGGAATCTACCCCGGACAGCGCGCCGATCCGTCACATGATGGCGATGGCCGCGGCGGGGACCGGCGATGAGCAACGCGCCGCGCAGGAATTGCAGCGCGCGCTGGCACTGGATGAGAACTATCTTCCCTCGCGCATTGCCCTTGCAAGGATAGCGCTCGCAACCCGGTCCATACCCGAATTCGAAACACAGCTGGAAAAGATCACCAAGCTGGCACCTGATAACCCCGACGTGCTGCTGTTACAGGCGGCCTCGGCGCAACTTGCGGGCGATATGCAAAGCGCACTGGAACTGGCCGAAAAGGCCTTTGCCATCGCACCCTCTACCGCAACGGTCGTTGCCCTTGCGAGCTACCAGGAAACTGCCGGGGACCAGGCGGCCGCCCTGGAACGCTACCGCGCATGGCTGGATAAAAGACCGGATGATATAACCGCCCGCA
>CAYTDW010000710.1:0-2149 GCA_964436585.1 uncultured Halioglobus sp.
GTATGGCGCGGGGGAGATCGTTCCCGCCTTTGAAATTTTTGATGCTGTATCCCAGGGAGTGGCCGACGCGGGTCACGGGGCGGCGTATTACTGGAAAGGCAAGGTACCCTCCTCGGTCTTTTTCACCGCGATTCCGTTCGGCATGAATGCCCAGGAAATGAATGGCTGGCTGCATTACGGCGGCGGCCTCGAGCTCTGGCGTGAGGCCTATGCGCCGTTCAATCTCATTCCCTTTGCGGGCGGCAGTTCGGGTGTGCAGATGGCCGGCTGGTTCAACCGGGAAGTCAACTCGGTCGCGGATTTACAGGCGCTGAAAATGCGCATCCCCGGCCTTGCGGGTGATGTGTTCGCCGAGGCGGGAGGCACCGCGGTGCGCATTTCCGGCGGCGAACTCTATACTTCGCTACAGACCGGGGTGATCGACGCCGCCGAGTGGGTGGGACCGTACAACGACCTGGCATTCGGGCTGCATGAGGTCGCCGGGTATTACTATTACCCCGGCTGGCATGAGCCGGGCTCCATGCTCGAATTCATTATCAACAGGAACTCCTTCGAGGCGCTGCCAGCGGACTTACAGGCGATAGTGACCTATGCCGCCAGGGCCGTGAACCAGGACATGCTGGACGAATTCACCGCACGCAACAACGCCGCACTCGAAGACCTGGTGAAGAATCACGGGGTGCAGCTGCGGCGCCTGCCGGACGATGTGCTGCTGGCGCTGTACCGCGGCAGCGAAACGGTGATGCAGAAACTGGTGGCGGAGGACCCCCTGGCGGCGAAAGTTCATGAATCCTACCAGAAGTTCTACGAGGGCGTGCGCGCCTACCACCATATCTCCGAGCAGGCCTATATCAATGCCAGGGATGTGGTGATCGACGCCCCCCCGGTGCAGCAACGGTAGCTCAGTTTCTGATCGCCCGGGTGCGACCCGACTCGTCGATGGCGACGAACACAAACTCGCCCTCCGTCACCTTCAGCGGTTCGCCATCGTGGGGCGAGTTGATCCACACTTCTACCATGATCCTGATAGAGCTGCGGCCAATCTCCAGCACATCGCAGTAGCAGGACACGACCGCGCCCACGTGTACCGGGGTCAGGAATGCCATGCCGTCAACCGCCACCGTGGCGACCCGGCCCCGGGCCACTTCGCTGGCGGTGATCATCCCGGCGATATCCATCTGCGACAGTAACCAGCCACCGAAGATATCACCGCTGGCATTGGTGTCCTTGGGCATCGCCACTGTCTGCAGCGCGAGTTCGCCCTGGGGGACTGGTGCGTCGTCGATGTCACTCATGGTCTGGGGTCCGGTTGCTTGAAGATCGAGGCGGCGGCGCAGGCCACTGCTTCAGCAGCGCCGGCAGCCATGTGGCCAGGGCAGGCCAGACCCACAGAACTGCGATGGCCAGGACCTGTATCAGTATAAAGGGAACAACTCCCCGGTAGATAGCACCGGTTGTCACCTCGGGGGGGGCCACACCGCGCAGGTAGAACAGGGCGAAGCCGAAGGGCGGTGTGAGGAAAGAGGTCTGCAGGTTCATGGCGATCATGATCCCCAGCCAGAGCGGGTCCACCCCCATGGTCAGCAGGATCGGACCCACGATCGGCACCACGACAAACGTAATTTCGATGAAATCCAGGATAAAACCCAGCAGGAAGATGACCAGCATCACCACCAGCATGGCGCTGGTCGCGCCGCCGGGCAGCGACGCAAAGAAGTGGTGGACCAGCTCCTCGCCGCCGAAGCCGCGAAACACCAGGGTAAACACGGCGGCACCGATGAGGATCAGGAACACCATGGCAGTTATCTCCATGGTATTGATGGCGACCTCCCGCAGCCGCGCGATATTCATCTGGCGCTTCCAGTACGCCAGCGCCAGCGCACCGGTGGCGCCAATGCCCGCAGCCTCGGTGGGGGTAGCGGCGCCGGACAGAATAGACCCCAGCACCACCACGATCAGCCCCAGCGGCGGCAGCAGTCCCCATATGATCTCGGCGAGAGTGGCGTGGTCTACTTTTGCGGCAGGGGCCGCATCGGGTTTCAGCCGGGCATATGCCAGCAGGTAGAGAATATACATGGCCACCAGCATCAGCCCGGGTATCAGTGCCCCGACGAAGAGGTCTCCCACCGAGATGGTCTTTGGCGTGAGC
>CAYTDW010000711.1:0-2141 GCA_964436585.1 uncultured Halioglobus sp.
GCTCCTGCCCTGGGCGAGCTGGGAGGGGCGGCCGGCGGTACTGTTCAACCTGCCCGAGCGGAAATTCCATATCCTGGGCCTGACCTTCTGGCCCCAGGATGCACCGATGCTCGCTTTCCTGTTGATGATTGCCGCCTTTGGCCTGTTCGCGGTGACGACCTTTGCCGGGCGCATCTGGTGCGGGTATACCTGCCCCCAGACAGTCTGGACCAGCATCTTCATGTGGCTGGAGCAGAAAACCGAGGGCAGCCGCAACCAGCGCATGAAGCTGGACAAGGCCCCATGGTCGGCGAACAAGATCGCGCGGAAACTGGCCAAACACGGCTCCTGGCTGTTTGTGAGCTTCGTCACCGGCATGACATTCGTCGGCTATTTCTATCCGATCAGGGACCTGGCCTACGAACTCGTCACCCTGTCGACTGGACAGTGGCAGTTTCTGTGGACCCTGTTCTTCACCCTGGCAACCTATATCAACGCCGGCTGGATGCGGGAGCAGGTCTGCAAGTACATGTGCCCCTACGCCCGCTTCCAGTCCGTCATGTTCGACAAGGACACGCTTATCGTCTCCTACGACCGCAACCGCGGGGAGCCGCGCGGATCCCGCAAGCGCAATGTCGAGCACAAGGACCTGTCATTGGGCGATTGCGTTGCCTGTGAACTGTGCGTGCAGGTCTGCCCCACCGGTATCGACATCCGCAACGGGCTGCAGTACGAGTGCATCGGCTGCGCCCTGTGCATCGACGCCTGCAATTCCGTCATGGACAAAATGGCCTATCCCCGGGGGCTGATCCGCTACACCAGCGAGCACGAACTGGCTGGCGGCAGGACTCACTGGCTGCGGCCGCGCATCGTCGGTTACGTATTGGTACTCGGGATTATGGTTGGTGTATTCTGGTACAACGTGATCACGCGCGTGCCGGTGGAGCTGACAGCCATTCGGGACCGCAACGAACTGTTTGTAACGACTGACAGCGGCGCCATCGAGAACATCTATACCTTGCAACTGGCGAATATGGATAACGATTCCCACGAGTTTGAAATCAGCATCTCCGGTATAGCCGGAGCCACTATCGTGGGTGAGACCCGGCATACACTGGATGGCGGCGAAGTGCGCAGCATAACCCTGCGGGTGAGTGCTCAGCCCGGGGCTTTGAGCCTGCCCAGCACCGAACTGGATTTCACGGCGGTTGCCGACGATTCGCCCGCCCTGCGAGCGACGGCCGAATCGCGCTTTATGAGACCCTTATGACTACGTCGAGCCTGCCCGGCGGCGACGCTGTGCCCTGGTACCGCCAGTTCTGGCCATGGTTTCTCATCGCCCTGCCCGGCTGCGTGGTGGTTGCCGCTCTCTACACCGTGTACATCGCCTACAGCGGCGCGGATGATCTCGTAGCTGACGACTATTACAAATACGGCCTGGCGATCAATCGCCAGCTCGAGAAGGAGCAGCGCGGTCTCGAATTGGGAATCTCCGCCCGGCTGAATGTCTCTGCCGACCATATCACCGCACATGTCACCGGGCCGGTCGATGCCGCGTCACTCTCCCTGCTGCTGTCCCACCCGCTGGAAGCTGATCGCGACTTCCCGCTGACACTCGCCAGGATTGCCCCGGGCATTTACCAGGCTGTTTTGCCCGCCCCGATAGCGCCTCGCTGGCACTGGACCCTGGGTCTGGACCAGGCCGACGGCTGGCGCCTGGGCGGTAAAATCGAACAGCATGACATCGACAATGTCGCTATCGAGTAAGCTCGCTCCCCTTGCCGCAGACATCAGTTGCTACCACTGTGGTGAGCGGGTACCCGCAGGGGTAGAACTGGGCGTGGTCATTGGCGGCGAATTGCGCCCCATGTGCTGCCCGGGCTGCCGCGCGGTGGCTGAGCTCATCAGCACCAATGGGCTGGACAGATTCTACCGACAGCGCACCGCCTACAGCCAACGCCCGCCTGAGCGTGAAGTAGCCGCGTCGGAACAGTACCTCGTCTATGACGATCCAGCACTGGCAGCCAGCTTCACGAATACTGGCCCCGACGGCCAGATGACGGCTCGGCTGCTGCTCGGTGGCATTTCCTGCGCCGCCTGCACCTGGCTGATAGAGCAGACCATGGCACGACTTCCCGGGGTCAGCCTGGCACTGGTCAACC
>CAYTDW010000712.1:0-2141 GCA_964436585.1 uncultured Halioglobus sp.
CTGCGGGACAGGCGCCACTGGAAGAGGAGAAAGGGCGCGGCCAGGACCAGTGCGAACAGTAGTACAGCCGGCTCCAGCCAGGTCAGGATGGCGGCCAGTGACAGTACCTGGAATCCGGCGAGCAGCGCCCACTGGCAGTTGTTGAACAGCAGGTGCAGTTTCTCGCCCGGATCCTGCCGTACCCGATCGAGTACCTCGCGGTTCTCGGCATTCTCCAGGTACGGCATGTCCAGTCGCGCCGCGTGTTGCATCACCAGGCTGTTCACCTCGAGGACGAGATCGCCTTTGAGGTAGTTGGAGAGCAGCTGGGAGGCAAGGCCGGTCAGGGACTCGACAAGGGTGACGGCAAATGCGAGCAGCAGCCAGAACAGGGGACCCTGCAGTCCCATGTCAGCGCCAGCGGGATGGTCGGTCACAGCGTTGATCAAGCCGCGCGTCGCCATCGCAAAGCCCGCCGGGGCCAGGCCCCGCGCCAGCGAGCAGGCCGCCGATCCCAGCACCAGGCGCCGGTGAGACTGCCAGACCAGGCGCAACCCCCAGAGTGTGGCGGTAAACCGCTGGTGGGCCGGCGCGTTCATTTCGCTCTTTTTGTTCATTAAGTGGAGGACGGCGCCTGAGCTGGAAATGACCGGAGTCCCCCGCTGGTCTGGACCAAGCGACGGGGGAGAGGGCATTGGGTCGACGCAGCTTATCAGCACCTTCGAGGGAAACCAAGACAGGGTTCGTCAAGCGGCCGGTGGCCGGTGAAATTGGCGTTGACGGTATGCCGCCCGGATAGCTATGGTAGCCCTTTTGTCACTGTCAGGTTTGATGCGGCGCGTGAGTCTAACGGTGGTTGGGAGATGCCAGGTCCAGTGAACGAGGAACAGTTGCGGCTCAGCAAACTTGTGTGCACGCGGCCACCCCTGCGATCCGGCGGGGCGTTGCCACTTGCCGTGCTGCGGGGGGAGGGCATCGGCCCGGAACTCATCGCCGCCTGCCAGCCCGTTTTTGACGCGATAGAGCAAAACACACCCTACCGTTTTGACGTCGAGTACGGCGGCAAGATCGGCAAGGACGCGCTGGCGGCGAGCGGCACCGCACTGTCGGAGGAGGTCGTGGCCTTTTGCCGCCGCAGTTTTGGCCGCGGTGCGCCACTGTTCTGTGGTCCCGGCGGTGATCGCTTCGTCTACCAGTTGCGCCTGAAGTTCGATATTTTCTGCAAGTTTGTGCCGCTGCAGCCGCTGCCGGCGCTGCGCGACACCGGGGTCCTGCGCGAATCGGCGGTACAGGACGTCGATATCCTGGTGGTGCGCGAAAATACCGGAGGGGTTTACCAGGGGGCCTGGCGCACCGAGCAGACCGATCGCGGCCGCCGTGCGCATCACAGCTTCTCCTATGACGAAGCCCAGGTGCAGCGGATCATGGCTATCGGGGTGGCAGCTGCGCGGCAGCGCCGCAAGCGCCTGTGCGTGGTGCATAAACCTGGCGGCACGCCCGCAATCAGTGAACTGTGGGTGGATGTCGCCACCCGGTGCGCGGCCCAGGGCGGGGTGGAGTTGCGCTTCCTGGAAGTGGACACTGCCGCTTACCTGTTGCTGGCGCAGGCCGCCGCCTTTGATGTCGTCGTCACGCCGAATATGTTTGGCGATGTACTGGGCGACGTCGCCGCCCTGTTGCTGGGTTCCCGTGGTATGTCCTACTCATTCAACGTGAATGAGGTAGGCAACGCCGTCTACCAGACCGCCCACGGCGCGGCCTATGACCTGGCCGGCAGCGGCACCGCCAACCCCCTGGGGCAGATACAGAGCCTGGCCGCCCTGCTGCGCGAAAGCTTTGGACTGTTTGAGCTGGCGGACAAGCTGTTCACCGCCTGTAATGCGGTGTTGGCAAAGGGTTTGCGCACCGCGGACATCCTTGCCCCCGGGTCCAAGCTGTTATCCACCCTGGAAATGGGCCAGGCCGTGGCGGTGGAGCTCGGTGCTGAGCTTGACAGCGGTAACAGCGCCCGTGGTTGGCGCAGCGGTCAGCTGGACTGATGACGACAGCCCTGTTACTGGTAGATCTCCAGCACGATTTCCTCAGCCGCCCCGGTTTGCTGCCCGCCCTGCCCGATATTGCCGGCCCGATCAGCGACGTGCTCGCCTTTGCCCGCGCCAGCG
>CAYTDW010000713.1:0-2137 GCA_964436585.1 uncultured Halioglobus sp.
CGCAACCGGTGTATTGTGCAGTCGCGTCAGCATGGGCCGACCGGGCGCAATGGACGCGGGATCACGAAATAGCTAGGAAAGCCCGACGTTATTCTTCTGCAGCACTTGCTCCGCGCGATAGCTGGAACGCACAAACACCCCCGAGACCACTTCCAGGAAGCCCTTGCGCAAGCCCCGCTCGCGGTAGGTCTCGAACTCCCGCGGCGTCACCCAGCGGGCGATCGGGTAGTGGTGCGCCGTGGGCTGCAGGTACTGGCCGAAGGTGAGGATATCGACCCCGGCGCCGCGCAGGTCATCCATCGCCTGGTCGATTTCCGCGTCGGTCTCACCCAGGCCCAGCATCAGGCTGGTCTTGGTAAGTACGTCGGGCCGGTAAGCCTTGGCATGGGCCAGCACCGCGAGGGTCTGGTCGTAGCCGGCACGGGGATCGCGCACCGGATGGGTCAGCCGGCGGACGGTCTCCACGTTCTGGGCGAATACCTCGATGCCGGCATCCAGCACGGTCTCGACGTCCCGCAAAACGCCGAGAAAGTCCGGCGTCAACGCTTCCACCGCGGTCTGCGGATTGAGTTCCTTCACCTGCCTGACGCAGTCGGCGTAATGGCCGGCGCCGCCATCGGGCAGGTCGTCCCGGTTCACCGAGGTGAGCACCACGTACTTGAGATTCATCAGCTGCACCGAGCGCGCGGTATTGGCCGGTTCCCGGGGGTCCAGCCAGCCCCTGGGGTTGCCGGTGTTGACGGCGCAGAAGCGACAGGCGCGGGTACAGACATCGCCCATCAACATGATGGTGGCGGTGCCGGAGCTCCAGCACTCGCTCATGTTGGGGCACTTGGCCTCCTCGCACACGGTGGCCAACCCGTGTTCCCGGACGATGCCCTGGACTCTTTCGAAACTTGCACCGCCCTGCACCCTGATGCGCAGCCATTCGGGTTTGCGCAGGCGCGGGCTGTCCACCCGGCCGGCCTTGACGCCGTCCTTGATAGCGGTAATGCCCCTGTCGTTGACGAATTTTTCGCCACTGGCGACGTGGACGACCGGAATGAGGTCACTGTCTTGCATAGCCATGGGCCCGATTGCGCGAAGCCTGCCATTGTAACCCAGGCCCGCAGGTCTGGCCTATGGCGACAATGTGTCGAGCCTTGAGCCAGAACAAGGTTGGGGCCGCGCCAGCGGGATAGTATGATCCGCCACAGACAGCATTGGGTGCTTACAGTAGCCGGCGATGACAGGAACGATCGACAGGGGACCAGCCCGCGCAGATATCCTGCAGAGCCTGAGCGGGCTGCTGCTGGTGCTGTTCATCTGGGGGCATATGTTCTTCGAATCCAGCATCCTGCTGGGCAAGGACGCCATGTACCGGGTGACGAAGATGTTCGAAGGGGAGCCCATCTTCGGCAAGCCCTACCCGGCCCTGGTTTCGGCAGTGGCTGCCATAATATTCGCCATCATTGCCGTGCACGCCTTCCTCGCGCTGCGCAAGTTTCCCGGTAGCTACCGGCAATACCGCCAGTTCAACGCGCACCGGGGCGCCCTGCAGCACCAGGACACCACCCTGTGGTACGTCCAGGTCCTGACCGGGTTCGCCCTGTTCTTCCTCGCCTCGGCCCACCTGCTGGTGGTGTTTCTGCAACCTGACAACATCGGCCCCTACGCCTCCTCTGATCGCATCTGGAGCGATCGCTTCTGGCTCCTGTACGCGCCGCTGCTGGTGGCGGTGCACCTGCATGCGGGGATCGGCGCCTATCGACTGGCGCTCAAGTGGACGCCGATTCCGGCCAACAGCGCAAAGCGCGTACGGCGCCGGCTCAAGCTCGCCCTGTGGGGCATCATCGCGTTTTTCCTGTGCCTGGGCAGCGCCAGCCTGGCGACGTATATGGCGATCGGCCGGGCCCATGCCCCGCACGCCGGGGAGCGTTATATTCCCAGCTGGGAAGCGGCGCCGGGAAGCGGGTAGAGCATGCAGATCATTTACACGGATGTCCTGGTGATCGGCGGCGGCCTGGCGGGCCAGCGCGCCGCGATCGGCGCCAAGCGCCGCGGCCACGACGTGATCGTCCTCAGCCTGGTTCCCGCCAAGCGCTCCCACTCCGCCGCGGCCCAGGGCGGCATGCAGGCCAGCCTGGGCAATTGCCTG
>CAYTDW010000714.1:0-2134 GCA_964436585.1 uncultured Halioglobus sp.
TCTGGGGCCCGCGCAGCACCTCGATACGCTCGATGTCGAACATGTCGCCGGAGGAAAATACCGGGCGGTTGCGGAAGGCGCCGTCCTGGAACACGCCCACCGCTGGCTCGAAGGTCGGGATGTTGCCCAGGTTGCCAACGCCGCGCAGGCGGTAGTTCGTGTGCAGCGCCGAGACGCTGGTCTGCACCTGCAGCGAGGGCACCTGGCGCGCCAGGTCCTCGATGTCACTGATCCCGGCATCCCGCATGGACTGGCCGGTGAATGCGGACACTGCCATCGGCACGTCCTGCAGGTTCTGCTCACGCTTCTGGGCGGTCACGGTAACCTCCTCCAGTTGCTGGGCCTGTGCCTGCCCGGCACCGGCCAGCGCGGCGAGTGCGCCTACCAATACGGCAACTGCTCGCCGGCGGCCGGGGCCGCGGTTGGCAAGCACTTTCGGCTGCATGGTGCGCTTGGATGACTGGGAATATCGCATGGCTTTTTCCTCTGCTGAGTTATAGAAATAGTTTGTCGTTACTGCATTCGCGGCCCGGGATCAGGCCCCGGCGGCCATCAACTCCCTGACCGCACGCTCGCGGTCCAGCGTCGGCGTGACGCTCCTCGACACCGCCGCCACACGGTGCAGACGGCGCACCTGGCCGCGCGAACCGGATACGACGCCATAGTGCCAGGTGCCGTAGTTGTCCCAGATAGCGACATCGCCAGGTTGCCACTGGTGGCGCACCTGGTACTCAGGAATTTTCGGCAGTTCGCTGGCAAGTTTCAGGATCAGTTCACTCAGGGCGGTGGGGTACTGGCTGACGCGCTTGACATAGCCGTCGCCGACAAACAGACAGGGCCGACCGGTGGCGTGATGGTGGACTACCGCGGGGTGAGTATTCGCTTCACCGATCTCGATCATGCGCGCCGCCAGGCTGCTGCTATTGACGAAGTCGTGCCGCAGCACCGCGTAGGCCGCGTCGTGGTCCAGGTCAAGGTTAAGGAAGAACAGCTTCAGCGCATAAGGCAGCTTTTCATAAGCGGCGCTCGCACTGGACCACATGGTATCGGCGCCGAAGGGCACGGTTTCCGCCTGCAGGATCGACATGATATTGGGGTGCTTGCGCCCGGTTACATCGTGATGCCAGATATCGGTCGTGAGCTTGGCCTTGTCGTCGTATTGCATCTCGATCAGCAACACCTCGGGGTCCCGGTCCTCACCGCCGGCTTTTCCAAAGCTGTGCTTTTCCAGTTCGTCGCCAAAGTACCGGGCGATGTTTTTCATCTGGTCTGTGCTCAGGTGCTGTTCCTTTGCAAACAGCACGCCGTAGTGCCACAGGGCCTGGCGCAGCTCCTCCGCCATCTCGTCATTATTCACCTCGGACAGGTGCATGCCTTCGATGGTGCCGCCGATGGTCGGGGTGCACGGAACTACCTTGAAGTGCTTGAATTGCGGAGCATTCTGGAGAACTGTTGTCATTGGAGTAGCCTCAACGTTTAGTCACTTGTTAGATTGTATGGATGGAAGACGGCGCCCTGAGGTTAACCTGCGCTCAGGCGGCGCTTTCCGGTTTGCGGATCAGGTAGCCGATACGGGGGAAGTGATCCACCATGTTCCCGGCGATTTGGTTGTGATGGCGCACCGCGATATGGTTCGGTCCCACCTGCACGAGAACGCCACGCACCGGCTCGAAGCCATAGTCGCTGGGCATTACTTCAACCTCGTCACCCAATGCGATGCCGGGAATATCGCTGGGCCCGCTGCTGACTTCTGCAGGTTCGGACGCGACGCCAATGGCCAGGGCTTCCGCCGTCGACAGTTTGCTGTGCTTGCCGTGCGTCAGGCCGCGCATGCTGTCCATCCACTGCAGCACCAGCGGTGCCGTTTCGAGGATGCCGGCTGTGGGCGGCAGCGGTCGCAGGCACCACAGCGGGTGATAGCAGGCAAAATCCGCCACCGTCGGCGCAGCGCCGAAGAAGAATTGCTTGTCGCCTTCGAGCATGCTCTGCAGGCGCTGCAGGAAGATGGTGAGCGTGGCCCTGGTCTCGGCGAAACTGATCATCGGTCGGCTGCTCATCAGGGCGCCCCGGTCACGCTGGTAGGCGGCCACTTCTTCCGGCGACTTTTTCGACAGGGCCACCAGCACGCCATCGT
>CAYTDW010000715.1:0-2126 GCA_964436585.1 uncultured Halioglobus sp.
GAATCTACTGCCTTTGTGGATTTGCGCTGCTTTTTACCGGGCAACAGGCGCAGTTCGGTACCGGAGAGCCAGTCGTGCCAGTAGCGCCCGCGCCGATCGACCATGCACCACAGGTAGCCCAGGCCGAGGCAGCCCGCGGACAGCGCCGCGCCCACGCAGCGGAGAACCACCTGCCGGACGCTGGGAGGGGTGCCGTCAAAGCTCAGCAGCTTGATGCGCCAGGCCTGCATTCCCAGGGTCTGTCCGTTCTTCAGCCAGAACCAGCAGAAAAAGGCCATGGTGGTCAGCACCGCGACCGTCTGCACCAGCATCGGTGCAAGCTTTACCGTCCCATCATCAGCCGGGCCCCATCCCAGCAGCGTGCGCACACCCATGGCCAGGGCAACGCAGGTCATGATCAGCGGCAGCACCAGGAGAATGTCATACAGCAGGGCCGCAAGTCGGCGCAGCAGGGAGGGTGAGGCAGGAGCGCTGGCGTCAGTCATGGCCTGTGGTTTCGCGTCGGCAGCCGGACTGACCCCGCCGCCGATCAGTCCTCGAGCGCCAGGTGGTCCGTTGCCGGCGCCGCCTGGTGCTGTTGGGCGCGGTACTGCGACTCCAGTACGTCCGCACCGGCGGGGGCCAGCGCGAGAGCGGACAGGTCGATCTCGGGTGGAAGCGGCTGCGGTGAGGCGCAATCTGACAGGTCGGTACCGTCAGGAGCCAGGCTGATGGCGCTAGTGTCCGGCGCCAACGGCGCCCTGGCCGAGGGCAGATTGGGCAGCAATTCACCGACTTCGGCCGCGCTCAGGTGGCGGGTATCCGGTGCGGGCGGGGGCTCGGGCCGGGGCTCGGACAGGCGCATCCCGCTGGCGAAGATTTCCAGCTGCGGCGGCGTCACCGTGCTGGTGGCCGGCGCAGGCCGCTCCTGTGGGAGCAGGACCGCCGTGCCCGGGGGCGCCAGCTGGAGGCCTTCAGCGGCGACTGCATCAGGCTGCGCAGCTTCGGGCCCGGCGTCGCTCCCCGCCTGGTGCGGGTAGCCGATATCCGGCGCTGCGGCCAGCGCGGCGATGCGCTCGGCCATGCTCGGCGCCTTCGCCGCGCCAGCGGCAGGCGCACTCTGAGCCGGGTTGGCAATGGACTTGATGAGCGGAACTGCCCCGGCCTGCTCCATGGCCTGTTGGTACTTCAGGGCGGTTGCCCGGTCGCAATCGCGTTTCACCAGCTGCGCCCTGCCGCTGAACAGCTTATCCAGGGTAGCGGTATCAGCCTTGAACAGCCTGGCCAGTTGCTCGCGCACGCTGGCCAGGTCGTGTCCAGCGCGCAACTCCCCGGCAAAATAGACGTTGTAGCGAGCTTCCATAGTGTGGCCCCCGCGCAAGTTTTGGCCAGAGTATACGTAAATTTCAGCGGCGGGTCTCCGCTGTCTGTGGCCCTGACCGGCGCCGCAGACATCTGCTAAGATGCTGCGCTGCGCTGGTCCCGGTAACAGTAGTCCCATGAGTGATCGTGTTCCCACCCGTTTCGTAAGCACTCTGCTGCGTATGGTGGACGCGCGCGGATACGATTTCAGTGCCGTCCTGGCTGTCGCCGGTCTGGATTTCGACCCGCTCGACGAGAGCGCCCCGGGGTATCGCCCCCAGATCAGTGCAATGCAGTATTCCCGGGTTTACCAGCAGGTGTTGCAGTTGCTGCAGGATGAAACCTTCGGCGTTGCCGGCAGTGAACTGGCCGCGCCGGGGGCATTCAAAATGATGTGTTATTGCATTATTTCCTGTCGCGATCTCGGCCAGGCAATCCAGCGAATGGCGGAGTTCTACCGCACTTTTTTTGACGAGCGCAGCCAGCTCTACACCAACTTCAGCGAGCAGTACGCCAGGGTGGGGTACCGCACCCTGAAGCGGCGCGCCCAGGCCCGGGAAGTTCTTGCCAGTGCCTACGGTCTTTCCCTGTGGCACCGCTTTTTTGGCTGGCTCTGCGGGCGCCCGCTCGACTTGAAACGGGTGGATTTGCGCGGACCCGCCCCCGGGCGGGCCGACAAGTATGAGCGCCTGTTCGGCTGCCCTGTCTATTTTGGCCAGGCCAGCGACCTGCTCTACTTCGACAGCGCCTGTCTCGGCTGGCCGGTGGTACATACAGAGCACTCC
>CAYTDW010000716.1:0-2112 GCA_964436585.1 uncultured Halioglobus sp.
CGAGTACTGCGCGGAGATACTCGACTATGGTCCGCAGACCCAGAGAAACCTGAAACCCGGCACCCGGGTATGTTCAGTGCCACTGGTGTTCAAGTCCGACACCCTGGAGAGCGTGGGATACTCCAACAGCTATCCCGGCGGCTACGGCGAGCGCATGGTCCTGTCGGAGATGATGCTGGTACCGGTGCCGGGTGATCTGCCCAGCAACATCGCCGCCCTGACAGAGCCCATGGCGATCGCGACCCATGCCGTGGCCCGTGCGCAACTGCAGGGGGATGAAGTGCCAATGGTGGTCGGCTGCGGCCCGATCGGCCTGGCGATGATCCTGGCGCTCAAGGCCCGCGGCATCGGGCCGGTGATCGCCTCGGATTTTTCCGCCGGGCGCCGCGCGCTGGCGGAGAAAATGGGGGCCGATATCGTGGTAAATCCCGCCGACAAATCTCCCTACCAATCCTGGCTGGAGGTGGCGGCACCTGCGGAATACGATATGCACAGCCCGCTCGCCATAATGGGGCTCGGCCCCACGCCCAGGCCCTGTGTGATTTTCGAGTGCGTCGGCGTACCCGGTATTATCCAGCAGGTGCTGGCGAGCGCCCCGCCGCGCTCGCGCCTTATCGTAGTGGGTGTGTGCATGCAGTCGGACACGATCGAACCCCTGATCGCGATCAGCAAGGAGATGAATGTGCACTTTGCCTATGGCTACAGCGGCGAGGAGTTCGGCCAGACCCTGCTGGACCTGGCGGATGGCAAACTCGACGCGGCTGCCATCATCACCAGCGTGGTGCCGCCCGAGGGCGTTGCCGGAGCGTTTGAGACGCTGGCGCAGCCGGAGCACGAAGCCAAAATAATGATTAATTTCGATTGAGCGGCCCTAGCCGCGGAACCAGTCGATCAACTGCTGCTGCACGCGGCTGTCGTCCAGCAGGTCGAAGTGGTTTTTCTCGTGGAATACGCGGCAGTTCTCGGGCCTGATCCGCAAGCGCCGCAACTCATCCTTATGCACTCCCACCGCGCTGTCCGGTCGTACCAGCAAATCCCCCAGCAGGTGTCCCAGCGGATCGGAAGCGTGCCGTCCCAGGCTGGCCGCCGCGAAGTAGTAATCCACAGCCGGTAGCAGGGGCACCACGGCGCGGGTATCCTGCCGGGGGCCGTCGGGATGGTGCTCGCGCCAGTCTTCATCCAGCAGGGAGCCGTGGCGCAGGTCCTTGATACCCGCGCTGCGCAGCTTGCCGAACAGCACTGGCTCCACGTGGGGAATTTTCTGCAGCGCCGATTCGAAAGCGTGCCCGGCCTTTTCCAGGGGCGAGCCGTGGTGGGGCGTACCCAGGCAGGCCACGCGTCGCAGCGCTTGCAACCAGGGCAATTGTTCGCGCTGGGCGTAGCAGCAGGCGCTGCGGATAACCAGTCCCCCCATGCTGTGACCGACCAGGGAAACGGACTCCACCGGCACTGGCCAGGCGTGAGAGAGTTGTTGCAGCAGTTGCGCGAACTGCTGCCCGTTGCTGGAAATGTGGCGGCCGGTGTTGTAGCGAAGGTACAGCGGGGTGTAACCGAGTTCGTCGCGCAGCCGGTCGCCGATACTCGGGCGCCCCTTGCGGCTCCAACTCAGCTCCGACAGGCTCAGGCCGTGCACCAGTACGACGATGTGCCCGTTGGCCCCGGGCAGGGCCTGCGCCAGCGCGGCGGACTTAAGCTCCAGTGCCCTGCCGGAAGCGCGCAGGGACATGGCGGTTGCCAGGGTATTTCCGGTGGCCTCCAGATGATCGCCGAACACCCCGTTGAGGGCGGCCACGACACGGGTTTCGGCAGCCGAGCCGCCGGCCGGGCGCAGTGTTTGAGGCAGCAGGGCGAACGAGCTGTCCACACTCGTGCGCAAGCCGCCGTTGATGGCCCGGATAATCGTGTAGACCGCAGCGGCAATCGGGCCGTGGGCGCGGGTGGGGCGCAGCGACGCCGGGGCCAATGCGAAGGGGGTGGCGGCGATGCTTTCATGCATCCGCTCAACCGTATTGGTGATGCCCTCCACCGAGTCGAAGACCAGCCGGGTGCCACCCTGGATCGTCTGCAATGACGTGTTCATAAGCTTACTCCCTGGGTGGATGCGTGTTCGTG
>CAYTDW010000717.1:0-2107 GCA_964436585.1 uncultured Halioglobus sp.
TACCAGTGGACACTCAACAACGGCGGCATTGCCCTCATGTGGCGCGGGGGCTGCATCATCCGCTCCGTCTTCCTCGGCAGGATCAAGGAAGCGTTCGACAACAACCCGGACCTGGTCAACCTGCTGCTAGACCCGTTCTTCACTGACGCCGTCGAAACCGCGCAGGCCGCCTGGCGGCGGGTGGTCATGAAGTCGGTCGAACTCGGTATTCCAATGCCCGCGATCGGCTCGGCTCTGGCCTACTACGATGGCTATCGCGCCGCCCGCCTGCCGGCCAACCTGTTACAGGCACAGCGCGACTATTTCGGCGCGCACACCTACGAGCGGCTCGACCGGCCGCGCGGCGAGTTCTTCCATACCAACTGGACCGGCCGCGGCGGCGATACTTCAGCCACGACTTATATTGTGTAAATAAAGCACCCGGCCGCGTTGGAGTGCCCTGCCCGCCCCAACAGACGGCCAGTACAGCTCCACCTGCCAATGACAGGGTGCGCTATCCGGGGTCGCGTCAGCGCCGGATATTGGATTGCACTTCCAGCTGGATCGGCTGGCCCAGCACCTCGACAATATGTGCCTTGATCTCGTCAACCTGAGCGGTGCCCAGTGATTCCCGCGAGGCCAGAACCAGGGTTACCAGGGGCGGGTCCCCAGGCGTGACATCGGCGTGATCCACCTGGACCGAGTAGTCCTCAAACTGTATTGTTCCCTGCGGCAACTTTTCGAGAATTTGCTCCCGCTCAACAAGATGCACAAACGATAGCGACAGGGGCACCGTTATGAGGGCAAGAATGATTAGGGAGATGCCCAGACCGGCCCTGGCGCGCCTGAAGGGTGAAAAGCCCAGCGCCCAGAAAGTGATGCTGGCGGCCAGCGCGATACCGACCAGATTGGTCACCAGCAGCAGCGCTGCGCCTGCGGCCATTGCCCAGTCAGCCCAGCCAATTCCGATCCCCACTACGCTGAGGGGCGGCACCAGAGCCACCGCGATCGCCACGCCTGCCAGGCTCTTTGCAATCTCCTTTTTTGAGTTGGCGTAGGCGCAGGCCACGCCGGAGACCACCGCCACCATCAGGTCAAGCAGGTTGGGAGCCATGCGCAAGGTCATTTCATGCGTAGGGATATCCAATGGCATTGCCCACGCCATCAGAATCCCGCAGGCCAGGCCCCATGCTACGCCCGCCAGCAACGTCCCCAGGGCTGTGCGAATCATACCCGGGTCCGAACGCGCCAGACCCATGGCCAGTGACACGATAGGTGACATCAGCGGAGCCAGTATCATGGCGCCAATAATCACCGGCCCAGAGTTACTATAGAGTCCGGCGAGGGCTATCAATACGCTCAGTACCATCAGTACCTGGAAGGAAGACGACGCCCTCGCATCTTCGCGCAGTGAAACAAACAGATCGCGGTACTCCTCCTCGCTGGCGTGACGAAACAGCGGCAACTTGCGATTCAGCAGCGCCTGGGCTGACTCGTCCTGGGGCACCTGGTTCAGCCGGACCATCTCCCTGGTGACTGTCTGTGGGCTACTGCGCGCAGGCTCCATTGCAGGACCCGGTAACAGGTGAATGCGGTCCTCGAGGAGTTTGAATTCGATCTCGGAGGTATGCACCGGCTTTCCGTCCAGCAGGTATTCCACTCCCTGTGGCGCAATGATCCGCAGACTGTCGGCCTGGACCAGGCCCAGCGATGCGGGCAGCTGTGTCAGCTTGATTTTCCGCGGCCATAGCAGTCGCGCCAGGAACCACAGGTAACTGGCGATACTGCGTGGTGCCAGCACCAGCAGTGCAATGCGGCCGTCACTTGGACCGAATTCCGGGACAAAGGAGCGGCTGAGCAGCGCGCTCTCGGCCCTGTTCACCACCACCAGGCCCAGTGCAGCAAGGCTGATCTCCTTCTCCTTTCCGGTGATCAGTTCGTAGAACCTCGGCTGTAGTCTCCCCAAGCCCTTCAGTGACCCTTTCAACAGGTGCCAGGAACTTGGGTGCCGGTTGATGTCGTAGGGTCTCAGGCCCAGAACGCGACCCATGACTACCGACGAGAACACCAGTTCGCCATTACAGGTAATGGCGTTTGTCTCAATCGCAGCGACGCCCAGGTAGTGCCG
>CAYTDW010000718.1:0-2101 GCA_964436585.1 uncultured Halioglobus sp.
TCAAGTTCGCCAACGTCAACGGCACCGGCTCGGCCAGCGCCAACAACCTGGTCGCCAAAGCGCTGTTCCGGATGGGCCTGCCGGTCAGCCCCAAGAATATTTTCCCCTCCAATATCCAGGGCCTGCCCACCTGGTACGAAGTGCGGGTCAGCGAGAAGGGCTACCTCGGGCGGCGCGGAGGAGTGGACATTATCCTCTCGGTCAATCCCCAGAGCATGGCCCAGGATATTCGCGAGATAGAACCCGGCGGCTACTTTATCTACGACAGCACCAAGCCCCTGGACCTGCGCCTGGTGCGCAACGATATCAGCATTATCGGCCTGCCGCTCACCCGCATCTGCAATGAAAAATACAAGGATCCGCGCCAGCGGCAGCTGTTCAAGAACGTCATCTACGTGGGCGCGCTGGCCGCCCTGCTCGACATGGACTTCAAGGTGCTGACCGACCTGGTGGCGGACCAGTTCAAGGGCAAGGAGAAACTTGTCCTGCCGAACATCAAGGCGCTGGAGCTGGGCCACCAGTATGCCAAGGACAATTTCGAGTGTCCTATCGGCATTCGGGTCAGGACCTCCGACAAGGTTGGCGACAGGATACTGCTGGATGGCAATACCGCCCTCGGCCTGGGCGCCATTTACGGCGGCGCAACCGTCGCCGCCTGGTACCCGATTACGCCCTCAACCTCGGTGGTGGATGCCTTCGAGAAATACGCCCGGCGGGTGCGTATCGATCCGGGCACCGGTCGGCGCAACTATGCCATCGTGCAGGCAGAGGACGAGTTGGCGGCAATCGGCATGGTCATCGGCGCGAGCTGGAACGGGGCGCGCTCATTTACCGCCACCAGCGGCCCCGGCCTGTCCCTCATGAGCGAGTTCCTGGGGCTGGCCTATTTTGCCGAAATTCCCACGGTGTTGTTCGATGTCCAGCGTGCGGGCCCCTCTACCGGTATGCCCACCCGCACCCAGCAGTCCGATGTGCTGGCGGCGGCCTATGCCAGCCACGGCGACACCAAGCACGTGTTGCTGTTTCCCTCCACCCCCAGGGAGTGTTTCGATTTCGGCGCCATGTCCTTCGACCTGGCGGAACGCCTGCAGACCCCGATCATCCTGCTGACTGACCTGGACCTGGGTATGAACGACAACATGTCCGATCCCCTGGTCTGGGACGACACGCGCCAGTATGACCGGGGCAAGGTTCTCGACGCCGCGGAGCTCGACAGGATCGAGCGTTTCGGGCGCTATTCCGATGTCGATGGCGACGCGATCTGCTACCGCACCTATCCCGGCACCCATCCCGACAAGGGCGCCTATTTCACCCGCGGCACCTCCCGGGACGAGCAGGCGGTCTATACCGAGAAAGGCGAGGAGTACGAGAACAATATGCTGCGTCTGCTGCGCAAGTGGGACACCATCAAGCAGCATGTGCCAAAACCGGAGATCATCCCCTGCGGCAAGCCCACCGATATGGCGGTACTGTACTTTGGTACCACCGAGGCCTCGGCGCGGGAGGCGGTCGATCGCCTCGCGGGCGATGGCATTGACCTCGATGCCATGCGGGTGCGGGCCTTCCCCTTCAACCAGGAAGTGGAGGACTTTATCGACCAGCACGAGCGGGTTTTTGTGATCGAGCAGAACCGCGATGCCCAGTTGCGCACCCTGTTGATGGCAGAGTTCGAGCTGGGTCCCGACAAACTTAAGTCGGTGCTGTGCTTTGACGGTACCCCCATCAGTGCCCGCAATATTCGCAAGCAGATCCTGGAACACCTGCCGGGAAGCAATGTCACGCCCTTGCACCGACAGAATCGCAACAGGCGCGCAGGAGATAAAGCATGAGCTACCAGATCCCGAAGTTTCGTCATCCCGAGCTGCCGGTCAACGAACTGGGCTATACCAAGGCCGCCTACGAGGGCTCCATTTCCACCCTCTGTGCGGGCTGCGGCCACGACTCCATCAGCGGCGCGATCGTGCGCGCCTGCCACGAGTTGTCGATAGAGCCGCACAAGATCGCCAAGCTCTCGGGCATCGGCTGCTCGTCCAAGACGCCGACCTACTTCCTGGGCAAATCCCACGGTTTCAACTCGGTGCACGGGCGCATGCCCTCGGTG
>CAYTDW010000719.1:0-2094 GCA_964436585.1 uncultured Halioglobus sp.
CCATGTCCAGATTGACCGGCCCCTGGATTTCGCCGCGGTGACGGATCATGCCGAGTTCTTCGGGGAGATGCGCATGTGCATGACCCCGGGAATGCCCGGCTACTGGCACCCTATTTGCTTCGCCCATCGCTGGTTTCCGGGGATGTCCTTCGCCACCTTCGGCGCTTACGGCATGAAGAGCAAGAAACGCTGGGGCTTTTGCGGCGATGCCGGCAGCGAGTGTTTCGCCGCGGCGAAGAGCACCTGGCAGGATATCCAGCAGGCCGCGGCAGAGGCTTATGACCGCAGCGGCGACTGCAGTTTCACCAGCTTTGTAGGCTACGAGTGGACCGCCAATGTCGGCGCGGGCCAGAACCTGCACCACAACGTGATTTTCCGCAATGAGCAGGTACCGGACCGCGCGCTGAGCTGGATCGAGACACCCTCGCAGCTGCAGTTGTGGGACTACCTGGAGCAGGCCTGCGTGCGGGACCGACCGGGCTGTGATGCGGTGGCGATTCCCCATAATTCCAACCTCAGCGCGGGCCTGATGTTTGAAACCGCCCGGATCACGACCAACAGTATTCCGCCGGGTCCCGTGACCGCGCAGGAGGCCACCCGACGGGCGCGCTGGAACCCGCTGGCGGAAATCGTGCAGCACAAGGGTGCATCCGAGTGCGACCGCCGCACCGCACTATGGGCCGGCGATGAATTCTGCGATTTCGAACTGCTGGATTATGACAGCTTTGGCGGCAAGAGCAGCGGGGCACCGGGCGGAGCCTCGATGAAAGTGGTGACTCTTTTCGTCGATGAGAAGGAATTGCCCGTAACCCGACTGCCGCAACCCGGCAATTTCCTGCGCTACGCCCTGAAAAAGGGCCTGCAGCAACAGGCCGAACTGGGTGTCAACAGCTTCAAGTACGGGTTTATCGGCAGCACCGACACCCACATCGCCGCGCCGGGCCTGGTGATGGAGCAGAACTTCCCCGGCCATGGCGGAGCCGGCAAGGGCTCGGGGAAAGGCGCTCCAGCAGCCTTTGTCGATGACCTTGAGTACGGACCCGGCGGACTCGCGGTGCTCTACGCCGAGGAAAACACCCGGGACGCCCTGTTTGCCGCGATGCAGCGCCGGGAAGCCTACGCCACCAGCGGCACCCGCCCGGTGCTGCGTTTTTTCGGCGGCTGGGATTACCCCGGGGACCTGTGCGAAGCCGGCAACCGGGTGGAGCAGGCTTATGCCGGCGGTGTGCCGATGGGAGGCGACCTCCCTGCCGCCCCGTCAGCAGCCGCCAGACCCCGCTTCCTGGTAGCGGCGGCGTACGACCCGGGAACCAGCCAGTACCCCGGGGCAAAGCTGCAGCGCATCCAGGTGATCAAGGGCTGGTACCGGAACGGGGAGTTGCACGAACAGGTACTGGACGTGGCCGGCGGCCCCAACAACGCAGGCGTCGATCTGAACAGCTGCGCACGGCACGGCGAGGGCCATGCCCAGCTGTGCAGCGTATGGGAGGACCCTGAGTTTGATCCCGCGGCCCAGGCTTTCTACTACACCAGGGTGCTGGAAAACCCCAGTTGCCGCTGGGAGCAGTACCACTGTGCGGCTGCGAAAGTGAACTGTGCCGACCCGGCGACCATCGCCGTGGGCATGGAGGCCTGCTGCACTGCCGACCGGCAGAAAGTGTTCCAGGAGCGCGCCTGGAGCTCCCCTATCTGGTATACACCACCAGGGTGAAGCGATACGACACGTCGCTCAGGCCCCGCGGCGGGCCGCACTGCCCAAATCCTTATCCAACCACACCGGGCCGGGAGTAAACTTGCCTATTCGCCGTTCCGGGGGCCGCCGGTGGCCTCGTCCAGGCCCTCGCGCAGCTGGCGCGCCCAGCGCCCGAGGATGCGCCGCGCGTCCGCCTGGTTGGTGACGCTGTTGGTCCACTGCAGGTAGCTGCTCTCGCCGGCACGCTGGCGGTCGATCACGCGCACCAGGATCTGGCCGGTGGTGCCGTCAAGCAATTCCAGCACCAGGGTCATCTGGCCGGCCTCGGTGGTATAGGAGCGCTGGATTCCGGCCGAGCGGATATCCGGCGCGGCGATATCCAGGTTGATGATCGCCGGGCG
>CAYTDW010000720.1:0-2090 GCA_964436585.1 uncultured Halioglobus sp.
AATGATCTTCTCCAGGTCGATCTGGAACTGGCTGCGGTCGATTGCTTGCCCATCCGCCAGTTCGTCGTGGAGCATCACGCTGTAGCCGATAATGCCGTTCAGCGGGGTGCGCAGCTCGTGGCTGACATTGGCCAGGAACATGCTCTTGGCGGCATTGGCCTCGTCTGCTGCATCCCTGGCGTTGCTGACGTCTTCCATGGCATTGCGAAGTTTGTCCGCCATGTCGTTGAAGGCTGTCGCCAGGTCGCCGAGTTCCCCGCTGTCCTCGATATTGTTTATGCGATAGTCCAGGTCGCCACTGCCAATGCGCTGGGTGTCCGTCTTGAGCTTTTTGAGGGATTTATTGGTGTACCGCACCAGGAAAAAGCCGAGTGTCGCGGTGAGGAAAATTGAGGCAAAAAAGCCGATCACGGTGATGCGATCGGTCAGGGCGATGGTGCGGTCGATGATATTCGCCCGTTGTACCGCGATAAATGCCTGGCGCTGTTCGAGTTCCTTCAGGTGCTGGCTGGTTTCCAGGTAGGGCAGGGGGTCATCCATATCGACCTTGTAGCCGGCATCATTGTAATTCCGGTAAAAACCCAGCCAGCCGTCGATCAGCGCGACACTGCTTTGCCATAGTTTCTGGTAGAGCACCTCGGTCACGTCGTGACTCAGCTCCCCCAATTGGGCGATCCTGTCGCTGATGTCCTCCAGTTCTCCCTGGGCCTGCTGTAGCTCCTTTTCATCGAGCTGGTCCTCGGTAGTGTCCCGCAGGGTGGACAGTACCAGTATCTGCTGGCGCTGGTCGTTCAGCAGCTGTTCTATCTCGGTTGACAACTGGGCCGCGGCCACCGAATTGCGATAGGCGATCATGCTTTCGTTGCGGGCGTAACTGCCCCAGAAGTGGGTGCCCACGTTAACCGCGAACAGTATCAGTATGGTAACCAGTGACAGCGTGAGTCGGCGGCGGAGGCTCATGAGTGACTGAGCGCCCCGATTTTTTTCAGCAGCTCCGGGAAATCCACGGGCTTGGTGGCATAGTCATCGCAGCCTGCCTTGAGTGCCTTCAGGCGATCCTCCTCCATCGCGTGCGCGGTGAGGGCGATAATCGGGATATGCCTGATGCGCTCGTCCTGGCGCGCCATGCGACAGGCGGTCCAGCCGTCGAGCACAGGCAGGCTCATATCCATCAGCACCAGCGCCGGCAATTCACTCACCATCAGGTCGAGCGCCTGCTGGCCATCGCAGGCGATAATCACCGTGAGCCCGGCCCGGCTCAGTCGCCGCAGCAGCATCTCCCGGTTGAGCTCGTTGTCCTCCACCAGCAGTATGGGCCTCGTCATCGCCGCGTCCCTGCCCTGGCAGGGAGCACTGTATCGGGCGTGCCCGCCGACCTCATTCGGCTGCTCCCAGGATCTGGTGCACGACGATGGACTGGTTGATGCCCTTGACGTTGATCTCCTGGCTGGTGCCGATGCGAAATGTACCCGCCAGGCTGCGCAGGGTACTGTCGGCAGCAAGTATTTCACCGCCAGCGGTGACGTCCTCGATACGCGAGGTCACGTTCATCGGGTGCCCGACGAAACCGTACTTGCTGCGTCGCTCGGAGCCGATATAGCCGGCAATCACGTCACCGGTATTGAGCGCAATGCCGGTTTCGATTTCCGGCAGGCCCTCCCCCCGGTTCAGCGCATTGATCCTTGCCATCGCAGCCTGCATGGCCAGGGCGCAATGCGCCGCGCGATCGGCATCATCATCGCGCCGCTGGGGCGCGCCGAACACGGCGAGGATGGCGTCGCCGATGAATTCGTCGATGGTGCCCTGGTGGGCCATGATGATATCGGTCATGGCGCCCAGGTAACGGTTGAGCAGGGTGACGACCTGCGCGGGGGCGAGGTGTTCGCTGAGGGTGGTAAAGCCGCGGATGTCCGACATGAGGATAGTCACGCGGCGCAGGTCGCCACCCAGTTCGAGCCCCTCCGGGCGCTCCAGGATGTCGGTCACTATCTCGTCGGACAGGTAGCGGCCGAAGGTGGCCCTGATGAATTTCTCATTGCGCTCCAGCTGTTGCCGGTACAGCTCCTCCCGGTCGTGCCAGCGCTTGCGCT
>CAYTDW010000721.1:0-2065 GCA_964436585.1 uncultured Halioglobus sp.
TCGAATTCGCCAGGGATGACACCGCTATCAACTCCCTGGTGATGGAGCTCGATGAACTGGGGCATGTGGGCATCAGCAAAACCCAGGAAATTGCCACCGCGCTCGAATCCTTCAAGGCCACCGGCAAACCGGTAGTGGCGGTGGGTGACTTTTTTACCCAGGACCAGTTCCTGCTGGCGAGCTATGCCGACACGATTATCGTCAATCCCCTGGGTGGTGTCGGCATCGAGGGCTTCAGCAGCTACCGCAGCTATTTCCGCCAGACCCTGGAAAAGCTCTCGCTGAGCATGCACGTGTTCCACGCCGGCGAGTTCAAATCAATCGCGGAACCCTTCCTGCGCGATGATATGTCTCCCGGGGAGAAACTGATTACCGGGCGCTGGCTCGAGGTGCTGTGGGGCCAGTATGCCGCCACGGTCGAGGCCCAGCGGGAACTGGCGCCTGGCAGCGTGAACACCTACGTCAACAGCTTTGCCAGTTCACTGGCGGAGCAGGGCGGTGATACCGCCGCACTGGCATTGAAGGCGGGTCTCGTGGACAGGGTACTGGATCGCGACCAGGCCAATGACTACCTGGTGGAACTGGTCGGCGCCAGCAATGAAGACGGGCTGTTCGAGGCCGTGATGTTTGAACCCTATGTGCGGCGTATGCGCCCGAGTGAACTGATCCCCATGGAGGGTGACCGGGTGGCGGTGATCACTGCCCAGGGGAATATCATGCCCGGGGAGCAACCCCCGGGTACCATCGGTGGCGACTCCCTCGCCGACCTGATCCGGGCCACTGCGGAACAGGACGGGGTGGGCGCCATCGTGCTGCGGGTGAACAGCGGCGGCGGCAGCGTGTTCGCCTCGGAAGTCATCCGCCGGGAGTTGCTGCGCACCCGGGCCAGCGGCGTTCCCGTGGTGATCTCAATGGGTGCCGTGGCCGCCTCCGGCGGCTACTATCTCGCGGCCCAGGCCGACGAGATCTGGGCGACACCCGGCACCATCACCGGCAGCATCGGGGTGTTTGCGGCGATACCCACGTTCGAGCGCTTGCTGGAACGCGCGGGCGTCTACACCGATGGCGTGGGCACCACCGAGCTGGCCGGCTCCCTGCGCCTCGACCGACCCCTGAACCCCCAGGTGGCCGCAGCCATCGCCAGCGGGGTCGATTTCACTTACCGCAATTTCGTCCAGCTGGTGGCAGACGGCCGCGGCCTCACCGCTGAACAGGTAGACAAGCTGGCCCAGGGACGGGTCTGGAGCGCACCGGATGCGCTCGAGCACGGCATGCTCGATGGGCTGGGTTCCCTGTCCGATGCGATAGACGCGGCGGCCGCCAGGGCGGGGCTGGAAGAGTACCAGGTGGAGTATGTGGGACAGCCCCTGTCGCCCCGGGATCTGTTCCTGCAACAACTGGCGGATCGTACGGGGAGTTTGCGGATGCGGGCACCCTCCGCGCTGCCGGCATCACTGCAAGCCCTGCTGGGGCCGGTGGCAGATGCAGTCGGGGAGCTGGCCAGCCTGAAGGATCCGCGCAACCTTTACATGCGCTGTATAGCCTGCGGCGCTATTCTATAGCGCCGACCGGGATACCACCGGCTGCGGTGGAACCTGCCGCGGTAGAACTGGCTTTCCTGCCCGTCCACCAGCGGTCGAGGTCGTCCAGCATCAGGTAGAGGCAGGGCACCAGGAATAGTGTAATCACCGTCGCGAATAGAATGCCGAACGCCAGGGAGATGGCCATCGGTACCATCGTCTGGGCCTGGACGCTGCGCTCGAGCAGCATCGGTGACAGCCCCATGAACGTGGTCACCGAGGTGAGCATGATGGCGCGAAAGCGCCTGCTGGCGGCATCGGACACCGCAGCGAATGGATTCGCCCCTGCGGCCAGGGCCTTGTTGGTGTGATCCACCAGCAACAGGCTGTCGTTCACCACCACGCCGCTGAGGGCGATCACCCCGATCACCGACATCATGCTGAACGCATGCCCGGTGATCCAGTGGCCGACGACTGCGCCGATGATGCCGAAGGGGATGGCGCTCATGATGATCAGGGGCTGCAGGTAGGACCTGGTGGGATAG
>CAYTDW010000722.1:0-2063 GCA_964436585.1 uncultured Halioglobus sp.
GTTCAACCGGCAGACGGCAGAGCTTACCCGGGGCGTGCGTATCGACGCGGCCCACACGGTTATCGATGTGGGCTGCGGTGAAGGCGGGATCATCGGCTTCGTGGCGGCGCAGGGCGCCGAGGTCATCTTCATCGACCAGGACGGGGCGCGGCTGGCCAGCACCGAGGCGCGCATCAAGGTATCCCCTGCGCGTGAGTACCAGGCAGTCCATTCTGACTGCGACCCGATTCCGTTGGCTGACGGCCTTGGCGACCTGGTGATCTGCACCGAGGTGCTGGAACATGTACCCGACCCCGTGAGATTCCTGCGGGAGTTGATCCGCGTCGCGAAGCCGGACGCGCAGCTGCTGCTGTCGGTACCCGATGAGCGCGCCGAGCAGTTTGTGCGCGCCACCGCGCCGCCGCAGTATTTCCAGGCGCCGAACCACATACGGGTTTTTTCGGCACAGGACTTTGCAACGCTGGTGCTGGAGGCGGGGCTCGAGATCGAAAGCCATCGCTTCAGCGGCTGTTTCTGGAGCATGTTCTGGCCGCTGTCGTGGATGACTTGTACGCCGGGGGGCGACCTGCCAACGGCGAACAAGCACCCGATAGTCGAGCACTGGGTACAATTGTGGCAGCTGGTGCACGAGCATCCCGAGGGTCACCGGATCCGGGATACCCTCAACCAGCTGTTGCCGAAGTCGCAGACCATCGTGGCGCGCAAGCCGCGCTGAGCAGGGTGGGCCGATGATTAAAATCGACTTCCTCGTTCCCGGTTTCAGCAAGTGCGGGACCACCACCCTGTGCGCGATGCTGGCGCAGCACCCCGGCATCTACATACCGGAGCTGAAGGAACCCTGGTACTTCAGTGCGAAGGACTTCCCGCGCAAGCAGGCCGACTATATCCAGCATTTCTCGCCGGCACTGCCGGGGCAGTTGCTGGGAGAGGGCAGCGTCAGCTACAGCGACAGCACCATGGAGGATGTGTCCATCGCCAGGATCCGGGACAACAACCCGGACTGCCGTTTCATCTTCATCGCCAGGAATCCCCTGCACCGGATCGAGTCGAGCTACCGGGAAATGCATCACAGCGGGGTAAAGTTCGGCCTGAACGCGCCCTTCGGCATGGCCGAATGCCTCGATACTTTTCCGCAGATGATCGTGGACAGCCTGTATTTCGAGCGCATCTCAAAATACGTCGACGCGTTCGGCGGCGCGGCCATCCTGGTGCTGTTCCTGGAGGACCTGCGCAGCCAGCCCCAGCGCGAGCTGCAGCGGTGTTTCCGCCACCTGGGTGTGGACAGCCGCTTTCGGGCGGTGGAGGAATTGCGCCTCAACGAGGGCAGCTCCAAGCTCTACGACACCCGGGTCCTGCGCCGCCTGCGCACCTGGCACTGGTCGGGATTCAAGCTGGCAAAATTGAGTCCCGAGGCACAGGACCGCGTGCTCAGGCCCCTGGGATTGCGCCGCCCCTTCACTAAACCCGTGCACTGGGATGAGCGCTCGCTGGCCCTGGTGCGGGAGCGGATACTGCCCGACTCGCGGCGTTTCCTCGAAGCCTGGGGCAAGCCGGCAGATTTCTGGCGGATATAACCTGTTGGCGGGAGCGTGCCGCCCCCGGGTCCTTCAGTTGACTGCACAGCCGCCCGGGGGATCATCGTAGCGTGGATCCGCGCGCCAGCCGCCCTGCTGCCAGCCCGGCCGCGCCGGCTCGGCCCAGCCCAGCGCGACGGCTGCCTGGTTGACCGCAAGCGCTAGGCGCTCGGCGCCGCTGGGACACAGGTGCCAGAAGTCGGGTTTGCGCAGCAGCACTGTTTCCCCATTGGAGGCGGTATAGGCGCGCGGCCAGTCCTCCGCACCCTTGAGCGTCACCGCCTGGCTGGAGCCCTCGCCGGCGCGCAGCGCGGCCTCGATGTCGGCGTAGGCCACCCTGCCGGGGAAGCGCGCCGGCAGTTGCCGGTAGACCCGATTGACGGCGCGGTCCGGGGTCGCGCCGCCGGGGAGTATCGACAGCCACAGCAGCCGCGCCCCCCGGGCCGTCAGGATCGCCTCCGCCTCGTCCACGATACGGGCATAGGCCTC
>CAYTDW010000723.1:0-2063 GCA_964436585.1 uncultured Halioglobus sp.
GAGCCTGGTCCGGCTGATCCGGCGCAGGCTGCACGCTGCGAGCGTCGAGCTGGGCCATTTACAGCGGCGCCTGAAACACCCCGGGGCCCAGTTGCGGGAGCAGTCCCAGCGCCTGGATGAACTGGAGCAGCGCCTGGTGCTGGCCCAGAAAAACCTGCTGGCCCGGCGCCGCGCCCAGCTGGCGCTGCTGGAGAGCCGCCTGCAGGCCCGCTCTCCCCTACCCCGGGTCCACCAGCTGCAACTCGATATCCGGCGCCTGCGACAACAGCTGGCTGCGGCCATGCAACAGCAGCTGCAGCGCTCCGGCGAACGCCTCGGTCACCTCGCCCGCATGCTGGATTCCCTCAGCCCCCTGGGCACCCTGCAGCGCGGTTACGCAATCCTCACCGACCAGGAGGGACGGGTCATCAGCGACACGGCGGCCGTTGCGGTGGGGGATGAGCTCAGGGCAAGACTGGCCCGCGGCCAGCTTGGGCTGAAAGTCACAACGGTGGATTGAGCGGCAGCCGCACCCTGCGCAGCGGTGGCTGAAAGTAACTTACCGGCAGGCGCGACGCGCTGCCGTTTGAACGGTCAGTATTTCGCCGGCAGGCGGGTGTTGATAATGATATGGCGGCCCTCAAAACGGATGTACTCGCCAATGGTGAGGTCCTTGAGGATACGCGCCACCATCTCCCGGGAGGCCCCGACCCGGTCGGCGATATCCTGCTGGGTCAGCTTCTCGGGGATGTACAGGGTGCCATCACCGCGCTCTTCCGACAGGTCCATGAGGACGTTGGCGACCCGGCCATAGACATCCTGCAACGCCAGGCTTTTCACGTCGGCGGTCAGTTTGCGCACGCGCTGGGAGAGGTTGCGAATCAACTTGCGACCGATCCCGGGATGCTCGTCCAGGACCCGGTTGAAATCTTCCTTGTAGATAATGCAGAAGGTGGATTTCTCCACGGTGCGCACCGAGGCCGAGCGGGCGGAGTCATCGAGCAGGGCCAGCTCGCCGAAATAGTCGCCGGCGCCCTGGGTATTCATGATGAATTCCTTGCCGTTCTTGTCGCTGCAGTACACCTTGACCTTGCCGCTCTCGATCACGAACAGTGAGTCGGCCGGGTCATTTTCATGGATCACAACGGTGTTTTTGGGAAAGGAGCGGCTGGTGGCACTGCTTTCGAGCGCAGCCAGCTCCTCTGGCGAAAGACCCTGGAATATCTCTACCTTGTGTAACATCTACGCGCCCGCCCCATAGTGATGCAACGCCCTCTACCGGCGTTAATAGTAACCCAAAGTTTTGTGAAAACGCACCCACGCAGGCGAATTTGGCGCATCCGGCGGCGGAAACTCTCGAGCCGCCATCCTGCGCACAGGGCGCCAACCCCGATTCGACAGCGTTTCCACACACCCACCTGCCTCGTTATACTGCCCACCAGCAGCTTTCATCAAGGATCCCCACCGCCCGTGAGCAGCACTACCGCCCACCCTGCCCCGGCCCTCTGGAGCGAGCCGATACTGCGTTCGCTGGCGGAGCTGCGCGAGTTGTTCACCGTGCTGGAGCCGCGCCTGGGCCCGGACTGCGTCGGCGACTTCAATCAGCTGTTCGAAGGCGGCCGCAGGCTCGATAACGTGCTGGCCGGGACACAGACCCCCGGCAGCAGGCACGATCTGATGAATATGCTCGCCGCCATACGCGGTTACGCCGAGTTGCTGACGGAAGACCTCGGCGCCGAATTCGCCGAGCTCCACGCCGCACTGGCGCGACTGCTCAAGACAGTGCAGGCCGCCAGTAGCGAGGAAATGACCGCGTCGGAAATGGACCGCCAGCCGGCAGTCGTGTCGGAGCCCGGTTTCATCCTGGCGGTGGACGACCTGCAGGAAAACCGGGAACTGGTGGCCCGTTACCTGTCCCGCAGCGGCCACATCGTGGTGACTGCCGCCAGCGGACCCGAGGCACTGGCCACCCTCGAACAGTCCGATGTGGACGTGGTGCTGCTGGACGTGATGATGCCGGAGATGGACGGCCGGGAAGTGCTGCGCCGCATCAAGGAGAACCCCGAGTGGCGGGCCACCCCGGT